>CALMDF010000277.1 GCA_937864895.1 uncultured Holophagales bacterium
TTCGAGGAGGGCGGCGAGGTCGACGCGGCCGGCGTCTGGGGACGGGAGCGAAAGCACGCGGACCCCGCGTTCCCGGAACGGGGTGAGCCGCGGGTCGGCCTCGGCGGCCGACGTCACGAGCCACGCCTCTCCCGGGGCGTCCGGCGAGAAGACCTCGCTCGGGGCACCGGCCCGGAGCCGTCCGTCGACGACGATTCGCCGGTGCGGCTGGACCGAGCGGTTCAGCCCCCCGCGCCTCGTCAGCGCGGGGTCGTCCGCGAGGACCGTCCCGGCACCCACGAGGACGGCGTCGCACTCCTCGCGGAGCCGCATCGCGTCCGCCCGGGCCTCCACCCCCGTGATCCAGCGGCTCTCGCCCGTGACGGTCGCGATCCGCCCGTCGAGCGTCGCGGCCCACTTCAGGTGGACGAATGGCCGTCCTTCTCGCACCGAGAGCAGGAAGGCCTCGTTCAGCCGCTCGGCCCGATCGGCGTGCGCCCCGGTCTGGGTGGCGATTCCCGCCGACCGGAGCCGCTCTCGTCCCTTCCCCGCGGTCCGCGGGTCCGGGTCGAGCGTCGAGAAGACGACCCGCGCCACACCCGCCTCGACGAGCGCGTCGGCACAGGGCGGGGTCCGCCCGTGGTGGGCGCAGGGCTCGAGGTTCACGACGACCGTCGCGCCCCGCGCGCGCGTCCCCGCTTCCGAGAGGGCCACGACCTCGGCGTGCGGCCCGCCCGTCCGCTCGTGCCAGCCCTCTCCGACGAGCTCCCCGCCTGGCGCCACCACGACGGCCCCGACCCGCGGGTTGGGCGACGTGGTGTACCGCCCCTTCTCGGCGAGCTCGAAGACGCGCTCGAACGCGGCGTCGAGGTCAGTCATCGATGAGGGCGGAGGCGAATCCCTCCGCGTCGAAGTCGAGGAGGTCGTCCGCCGTCTCCCCCACGCCGACGTATCGAACGGGGAGGTTCAGCTCCCTCACGATCGCGAGGATGACGCCGCCCTTGGCCGTCCCGTCCATCTTCGTCAGGACGAGGCCGGTCACTCCCGCCGCCTTCAGGAACTCCCGCGCCTGCGCGAGGCCGTTCATCCCGGTCACCGCGTCGAGGACGAGGAGGACCTCGTGCGGCGCCCCCGCGATCTCGCGATTCGCGATTCGGCGGATCTTCGAGAGCTCCTCCATGAGGTTGTGCTTCGTGTGGAGGCGGCCCGCCGTGTCGACGATGAGGAGGTCGGCGCCGCGCGCCTTCGCCGCGGCGCAGGCGTCGAAGACCACTGCCGCGGGGTCGGCGCCGGGCTTGTGCTTCACGAGCGGGATCCCGAGGCGCCCCGCCCAGACCTCGAGCTGGTCGATCGCGGCGGCTCGGAAGGTGTCCGCCGCCGCGAGGACCGGCTTTCCGCCGGCCGCCGCCGCGCGCGCGGCGATCTTGGCCGCGGTCGTCGTCTTTCCCGTCCCGTCCACGCCGACCACCAGGACGACCCGCGGCTGCCCGGGAGCAGGGACTCCGGCGGGCGGGCCAGGCACGGAGAGGCGCCGCGCGATCTCCGCCTTCAGGACGCGACGGACGACGTCGGTCTCCCCCGCGTCGCGGCGGCCCGCCTCGACCCGGACCGCCTCCACGAGCTCGGACGCCGTCGCCGGGCCCACGTCGGCGGCGAGGAGCGCCTCCTCGAGCGCGTCGAGAGCTTTCGGGTCGGGCGAGAAACGGACCTTGATCGCCTCGCCCACGCGGGAGATCAGCTCGGTGTGGGTCATGAACAGCCCGCGCTTCAGGCGGGCCATCAACGACGGCTTGCTCGGCTCGGCCACCGCCTTCGCCCCCTTCAGCCGCCCCCGGCCGCGAGCTGCTCGCGGGCGACGGCGAGCATCGGCCTCGCCAGGGACGGGACCCCCCCTCGCCCGAAGAGCACGAGGATGAAGTAGCCGCCCCCGACGGGCGTCGCCACGACGCGCCCGGCCTCGAAGTCGAAGTCCGCCTCGGTCACCTCTCCGAGGCCGCCGCCCGCGGCGGCGCGAGCGAGCTCCGCGGACCAGACGGAGTGGTAGGCGCCCACCGTCTCGAGGAGCTCCCGGTCGCCGACGGAGGCGATCTCCTGCCCCTGCGGGTCGACGAAGGCCACCGCGCGGGCCTCCGGCGCGCCGAGAACGGGCCGGAGGACGTCTTCGAAGCTCATCGTTCTCTTCCCGTCTGGGCCGGCTCGCCGCCGAGGAAACGGCGGGCCTTCTTGGCCTCGTCGCTGTCCGGAGCCGATTCGACCGTCCGCTCCATGTAGCGAACGGCGAGGTCGCGCCGGTCCGTCGTCAGGAGGCAGAGCGCCGCGTTGTAGTTCGAGACCGGGTCCTTCGGGTCCTCCCGGAGGACGAGCAGGAAGTCCTCGAGGGCTCCCTTGAAGTCCTCCAGCTTCATTCGCGCGAGGCCCCGCTCCCGGGCCGCTTTCAGGTAGCCGGGGTCCTCGACGAGAACGGTCGTCAGCTCCCGTTCGGCCTCCGACCAGCGAAGCTGCCGGGACCTGAGAAGCCCGAGGTTGAAGCGCGCGTTCACGTGCTCCGAGGTCTTCGGCCGCGCGAGAACGGCCTGGAAATCGGGCTCGGCCTCCTCGAAGTGGCCGGCCTCCATCGCCGCCACTCCCCGGTTGTTGTAGGCCTCGATGAGCTCCGGGTCGAGGCCGATCGCCTCCGTGAAGAGCTTCGTGGAGTTCTTGTAGTCCCTCTTGTAGAGGAGGGCGAGGCCGAGCGCGTTCGCGACCTCGGCGTTTCTCGGGTAGGCCGCCCGGGCCGCCTGGAGCATCTGGATCGCCTCGTCGACGCGACCCTCGCGGAGCATCGTGAGGCCGTTCCTGTAGTCGACGAGATCGGCCGTCAGCGCGCTGGGCTCCCGGGCCTCGGCGTCCTTCTCGAGGGCGGTCTTGCAGCCGGGCGACGCGAGGGCCGCGGCAAGGGCGGCCGGAAGGAGCCACCCTCTCACGATGCCACCGTCTGCCGGGCCGCCTCGCCGACCACCTCGAGGTCGTGGCTGGCGAGCGCGTGCTCGAGGGCGTCGATCACCCGGGCGTCGTACCTGGTTCCGGCGAAGGTCTTGATTCGGGAGGCCACGTAGTCGCTCTTCATAGCTTTCTGGTAGGGCCGGGTCGTCGTCATCGCGTCGAACGTGTCCGCCACGGAGATGATCCGCGCGAGCATCGGGATCTCCTCGGCCGCGAGGCCGTCCGGGTATCCGGTCCCGTCCCACTTCTCGTGGTGGTACTTCATCCCGGGGATGATCCACTTGAGCTGCGGGATCTGGCCCATTATGAGCGCTCCCTTGACCGGGTGGAGCTTCATGATCTCGAACTCGTCGTCCGTCAGGGCCGTCGGCTTGCGGAGGATCCGGTCGTCGATCCCGATCTTCCCGACGTCGTGGAGGAGCGCCGCGATGCGGACCTTCTTGACCTCGTCCGCGGGGAGGCCCATGTGCCGGGCGATGGCGACGGAGTACCGGGCCACCCGCTCCGAGTGGCCCCTCGTGTAGGGGTCCTTCGCGTCGACGGCGGCGGCGAGCGCGCGGATCGAGTTGAGGAAGAGCTCCTGGTTCTCCCGGGCGGCGAGCTTCAGCTTCTCGACCGACTTCTCGAGCTCGGCGCCCATGTGGTTGAAGCCCTCCGCCAGCTCGGCCAGCTCGAACGTCCCCGGAACGTCGACTCGCTGGGACAGGTCTCCCTCCGACATCTTTCTCACGGAGTCCGCCAGCTCGCGAACGGGACGCGAGAGGGCCTTCGCGGCGAGGATCGCGGCGACGACCGCGAGGGCCACCGCGAGCGCCGCCACGAGCCAGGACGTCTGGGTCATCTGGGTCGCCGCGGCGAAGGCCCGCGCGACGTCCTTCTCCACGAGGACGCCCCAGTCGGGAAGGTTCTGGCCCGGCCCGACCGGAGAGACGGTCCCCAGGACCTTTCGCGCGGAGGGGCCCTCGCCCCGCGTATAGGTCCGCGTGAGCCGCACCGGGTGCTGGACGAACTCGGAGACGAGCTCGATCTTCGTGAGGGGCTCGCGGCCCCCCAGGACGCCCGGGTCGCTCGCCAGGATCAGGTTCCCGCGTCGGTCGACGACGTAGGCGACGAGGTCCCGCTTCCGCTCGAGCTCGAGCAGGCGCCGGATCGGCGCGAGGGAGACGAACGCCTCGACGACGCCCACGACGCTCCCGTCGCCGGCCGAGACCGGCACGGCCAGGACGACCCCGGGGTCGGGAAGAGACGCGACGCGCAGCGCCTCGCCCAGGTAGACGGAGCCGAGCATCGCGGCGTCGAAAGCCCGGTCGAGCTCGACCTCGAGCGCTTCGTCGACCTGGGCGGGCTGGATGACGCCGCCGAGCCGGTCCGGGTCGAGAGCGCGGAGGACGAGGAAGCTCGGCTCGGCGTCCCGGTAGCGGGCGATGAGCGCCGTCCTGCCGACGAACGCGAAAGGGTCCTTGTCGGGCGCGACGGCCAGGGCCAGCTCCAGCCCGTCGCCGATCTTGGTGACCTGGACGAGCATCCGCCTGAGGTAGGCCTCAATCCCGTCCGAGAGGGTGACGGCGCTGCGGGTCAGGTACTGCTTCTCGGCGGTCTCGAGAGCCTCGCGGTTGATCGAGACGAGCCGGATCGCCGAGAGAGCGAGCGGGACGATCGAGACGATGACGAGGACCCCGATGAGGGCGGTGACGATCCGCAGACGGGGCCGGCGAGGAACGGGAGCCACGCCGTGATTCTAGCTGCCGCCCTCGCCCGGAAGGCTCGCGACGAGCTCCGCCTCGTTCACGCGCTCGAGGCGGGGGTGGCCGGGGGACGAGAGCAAGACGTCGCGAAGGCCGCCGCGGTCCCTTTTCTTGTCGGTTCCGAGGTGCGAGGGCCAGGCCCGGAGGACGGCGCGGGACAGGGGCGGGGGCGCGAGGAGCTCCCTGACGAGGGCCGCTGCCCGGGCCGCGGTACGCCCCGGGAGAAGCCCGCGGGCCGCCGATAGCCTGAGGGCGGCGAGGAGCCCCCAGGAGACCGCTTCCCCGTGACGGAGGTCGTAGCGCGACGCCGCCTCGAGGGCGTGCGCCACCGTGTGGCCCAGGTTCAGGGAATGCCGGAGACCGAGGGACTCGTCCGGGTCGCGGGAAACGACGCCCGCCTTCACCCGCAGGGAGCGGTGGACGGCCTCCGCCAGCGTCTCCTCGTCCCTCCCCGCGAGGCCTTCGGCGAGGGCCGGTAGGCGCCTCCAGAAGGACGCCGAGAGGAGAGCGCTCTTGACGACCTCGGCGAGTCCGGAGCGGTGGTCTCGCCCGGAGAGAGAGGACAGGAGGCTCGTGTCGACGCAGACGAGCCGCGGGTGGTGGAACGTCCCTGCGAGGTTCTTCCCCGCCGCGAGGTTCACCGCCGTCTTGCCTCCGAGCGCGCTGTCGGCCGCGGCCAGGAGCGTCGTCGGCGCCTGGACGACCGGGACCCCCCGGAGGGCGAGCGCCGCCGCGAGCCCGGCCACGTCGCCCACGGTCCCCCCGCCGAACGCCACGACGCCCCCGTCGCGGGTCAGCCCCCTCCCGGCCAGCTCCGCGAGGAGCCTTCCGAGGGCCGTCCAGCTCTTGGCGGCCTCCCCGTCTGGGACGAGGAGCGGCTCGGGGTCGAGGAGGGGCTGCCCGGCGAGCGCCTCGAAGAGGGCCGCCCCCTGCGCGGCGAGGACCGGGGCGGAGGAGACGACGAACCAGCGCCCCGGCGCGATCCGGGGAAGCGCGGCGCCGAGGAGCCCGAGGGCCCCCCGGCCTACGGTCACCTCGCAGCGGGCGCCGGCGGCGGCGTAGCGAAACGACCGGAAGAGGCGCCCCTCAGGGCGTCTTCGGGACGACATCCGCGGCGCGGCGAATCCCGAGCTCCACGAGCTGGGCGTCCGCGACCGGCCCGGGCGACTCCGTCATGAGGCAGCTCCCCGACGCCGTCTTCGGGAACGCGATCACGTCGCGGATCGACGTGGACTTCGTCAGGATCATCAGCATCCGGTCGAGCCCGAGCGCGAGGCCCCCGTGGGGAGGCGCGCCGAAACGGAAGGCGTCGAGGAGGAATCCGAACTTCGCCTTCGCCTCCTCGGGACCGATGCCGAGGGTGGCGAAGACCTTCGACTGGACCTCGGGCTGGTGGATCCGGATCGACCCTCCGCCGAGCTCCATCCCGTTGAGGACGACGTCGTAAGCCCGGGCGTGAACCTTTCCGGGGTCGGTGTCGAGAAGCGGCAGGTCCTCCGGGCGGGGGGACGTGAACGGGTGGTGCATCGCGTACCAGCGCCGGTCCTCGGGGTGCCACTCGAGAAGCGGGAAGTCCGTCACCCAGAGGAAGTCGTAGCGCCCCTCGGGAATCAGCTTCTCCTCCCGCGCGAGACGGACCCGGAGAGTCCCGAGGACGTCGTCGACCGTCGCCCTCTTCCCCGCCACGACGAGGAGGAGGTCGCCGTCGTTCGCGGCGAGAGACGCGCGGGCCGCGGCGACCGTCGCCTCGTCGAGGAGCTTCTTCGCGTTCGAGTTGAAACCGCCGGGGAGGTCCGACTGGAGCTTGACCCAGACGAGGCCGGAGGCGCCGAGCTGCTTCGCCGCGGCCTCGAGGTCGTCGAGGCGCTTCCTCGCGAAGGCCGAGCCGCCGGGGACGGCGATCCCCTTCACCGTCTCCGCGGCGCGGAGAATCTCCGACGGAGAAGAGGAGAAGTCGAGAGTCCTGAGCTCGAGGCCGTACCGCGTGTCCGGCCGGTCGATCCCGAACCGCTCCATCGCCTCCGCGTGGGTCATCCTCGGGAATCGCGCCGGGCACGGGATTCCGTAAGCCGGGAAGACCGCCGCAAAGATCTTCTCGATGAGGGCGTAGACCGTCTCCTCGTCGGGGAACGAGAGCTCGAGGTCGACCTGGGTGAACTCGGGCTGCCTGTCGGCGCGGAGGTCCTCGTCCCGGAAGCAGCGGGCGATCTGGTAGTAGCGCTCGACCCCGGAGACCATCAGGAGCTGCTTGAAGAGCTGGGGCGACTGCGGCAGCGCGTAGAACTCGCCCGGGTGGACGCGGGACGGGACGAGGAAGTCCCTCGCCCCCTCGGGGGTCGACTTCGTCAGGATCGGCGTCTCCACCTCGAGGAACCCCTCCTCGTGCAGGACCTGGCGGATCCGGAAGGTGACGTCGCTGCGTTTCACAAGGTTGGAGGTCATCTCCGGGCGCCTCAGGTCGAGGTACCGGTACTTGAGGCGAAGGTCCTCGGAGGCCTTCACGCCGTCCTCGATCTGGAACGGTGGCGTCTCCGCGCGGTTCAGCACCTCGAGCGCCGTCGCGCGCAGCTCGATCTCCCCCGTCGGCATCTCGGCGTTGCGGGCCGCCTCGTCCCGGAGGACGACCTTTCCCGTCACCGCGAGGACGAACTCGCCGCGCAGCTCCTTGGCCCGCGCCAGGAGCCCGGGCTCCGGGAGGAACTCCGCGTCGAAGACGATCTGGAGGAGCCCGGAGCGGTCGCGCAGGTCGATGAAGACGAGGTCGCCGTGGTCCCGGCGGCGGTGGACCCAGCCCTTGACGAGGACGGCCTTTCCGGCGTCCTCGCGCCCGAGAGTGCCGGCGGGAACCCGGGGAGCGGATGCGGTCACGGGGTCTCTCCCTTCAGGACGTGAGGAAGGTCCGCGAGCGGGACCTCCTGCTGCGACCTCTCGACGAGGTCCTTGACGACGGCGATTCCGGTCTCGCGCTCTCTCTGGCCGAGGAGGATCGCCCTCCGGGCGCCCCGCTTCGACGCGGCTTTCAGTCCCGCGCCGGGGCCCTTCCCGGCGGGGTCGAAGTCGACGGCGATGCCGGCTCCGCGGAGCTCCGAAGCGAGGGCGAGGGCCGCGGCCCGGTCGGCCGGCTCGAGCGCGACGAGCGCGACCGGGGCGAAGCTCTCGACCGCCTCGAGCCGGACCGCCTCCGGCAGGACGCCGACGAGGCGGTCCTCGCCGATGGCGAAACCGATGCC
>CALMDF010000278.1 GCA_937864895.1 uncultured Holophagales bacterium
TGGTTCCGGGCCGAGAGGAGGACGACGAACGTGTCCGTGGCGGGGTCGAGCCACAGGGAGGTGCCCGTCCAGCCGGTGTGGCCGAAGGAACCGAGAGGGAAGAGGTCTCCCCGGCTCGTCGAGTAGTGGGTCTCGACGTCCCAGCCGAGAGCTCGGAGGTCCCCGTCGCCGTAGTCGCGCAGTCGCGTCATCGCGGCGGCGCCGGCGGGAGAGAGCCAGCCCCCGCCGTTCCCGAGGAGCGCGCGGGCGAACCGCGCGAGGTCGTCGGCGGTGCCGAAGAGCCCCGCGTGGCCGGCGACGCCGCCGAGGGCGTGCGCGCGCGGGTCGTGGACCTCTCCGCGCAGGAAGACGCCGTCCTTCTTCTCGGTCGGCGCGATCCGCGCGACCGGGAGCCGGCCCCCCTTGCCGATCGGACGGAACTCGGTCTGGGTCATCCCGAGCGGCTCGAAGACGGCCGTGAGCGCGTAGGCGTCGAGGGGGACGCCCGCGACGGCCCGGACCATCTCGCCGAGGACCTCGTACCCGGCGTCGGAGTAGAGGAACCGCTTCCCGGGAGTGTTCTGGAGCCTCGTCCGGTGCTTCCTCGCGAAGATCTCGGACGGCGTCCCCAGGTAGAGGTCCATCGGGTCGTCGGCGACGAGGCCGCCCCGGTGTACGAGGAGGTCCTCCACGGTCACCCTCTCGCGCTCGCCGCCCCCCTCGCCGAAGGCCGGAAGGTGCTTCACGACGGGATCGCCGAGGCGCAGGCGTCCCGCCTCGACGAGCGTCATCACGGCGGCCGCCGTCGCGACGGGCTTCGTGAGGGAGGCGAGGTCGAAGGCCGTGTCCACGGTCATCGGCTCGACGCCGGGCTCGAGGGCGCGGTGGCCGTAGGCCTTCCGGAGGACGACCTTGCCGTGCCTCCCGACGAGGACGACGGCGCCGGGAATCTCCTTCCGCGCGATTGCCTCGGCGAGAAGCCCGTCGATCCTTCCGAGGCGCGCCGCCGAGAGGCCGACGGCCTCGGGCGGAACCGTCTCGAGCGGGGGGGGCGCGGCCGTCGCCGCGAGGCTCGCGAGGAGGAGGGAGAGGGCGGAACGGGCGCGAATCCTCACTTCACGGCCTCCTTCCGGATCCCGGTGCCGCGCGGCGCGATGCCCGGGATCGTCACGGGGAGCTTCCCTTCGATCGGCGCCTCGCCGTAGAGGGCGCGGGCGGCCGCGGCCTGGACGAGGCCCTGCGGTCCGTAGCTGGTGAGATACGTCTCGAGCCCGGGCACGTCCCGGAGGAGGTAGGGACTCCCGAAGGAGACCGCGACGACCGGCTTTCCGGAGGCGAGGAGCGCGGCGATCGCCGCCTTCCCCTCGGCGGGAATCTCGAGCGTGCCGCGCCCGGACCGGGGCCGCACGAAGAGGGCGACGAGGACGGCGTCGGCCGCGGCCGCCTTCCCGGCGACGGCCGCCCCTTCGCCGGCGCACGAGGTCGGGTCGAGGCGGACGAAGTCGACGGAGGCCGCGCGCTTCTTCAGCTCGGCCTGGAGGGGCGCGTCGATCGCCATGGCCGTCCGCTCGTCGTGGACCGCGACGGCGAGGAGCGTCGCGTCGCCCCGCAGCGGGAGGGCTCCCTCCGCCTCGCGGACGAGGGTCAGGCCGCGCCGGGCGACCTCCTCCTCGGTCGACTTCTGCGCGAGCGTGCCCGCCCGCCGGGAGATCTCCTCGAGGGGGAGGCTCTTCCCGAGGAAGAGCCCGAGACGCTCCTTCTCGGCGAGGATCCGCGAGACGGCCTGGTCGAGCCGGGCCTCGGGAAGACGTCCGCTCGTCACGGCGGCGACGATCGCCTCGATGGCGGCCTTCGGGTCGGGGGGCATGAGGACGACGTCGGCGCCCGCCTCGAGGACGCGGACGGCGGCGTCGCCGGTCTCGAAGTGGGCGACGACGCCCCCCATCGCCATGGAGTCCGTGAAGACGAGGCCGTCGAAACGAAGCTCGTCGCGGAGGAGCTTCGTCGTCAGGGCGTGGGAGAGGGCGGCCGGGAGCGTCCCCTGCCGCTCGACCTCCTTCACGCTCTCCGTGAAGTCGTGGGTCCGGACCGGGTCGTCGAGGACGGGCGCGGGCGTCGAGTCGAGCGCCGGGACGGCGAGATGCCCGGTCATGACGCCCCGCGCGCCCGCCTCGAGGCCGGCGCGGAACGGGACGAGCTCGACGGCGTCGAGCCGCGCCCGGTCGGCGGGGAGGACCGGGAGCGAGCGGTGGGAGTCCGTCGCCGTGTCGCCGGGACCGGGAAAGTGCTTCAGCGTCGCGAGGACGCCTCCGGACTGGAGTCCCCGGACCGTCGCCGCGACGAAGCGCGCGACGAGAGCCGGGTCCTCGCCGAAGCTGCGCACGTTGATGACGGGGTTGTCGGGGTTGTTGTTCACGTCGGCGACCGGGGCGAAGACGACCCGGACGCCGAGGGCGCGCGCCGTCTCGGCCGTCGCGCGGGCGCGCCGCTCGGCGAGGTCGAGGTCCCCCGTCGCGGCGACCGCCATGGCCGAAGGGCCGAAGACGAGGTCGGGGAAGCGCATCCCGGGGCCCGACTCGAGGTCGGCGGCGACGAGGAGCGGGACCTTCGCCCTCGCCCCGAGGCGGTGGTTCAGGTCGGCCGTCTCGAGCGGCGTCGAGAGGAACCAGATGACGCCCCCGATTCCCTCCTCGGAGACGAGCCTCGCGAGGTCGAGGTACTCGGGGTCGTCCTCGGCCCGGTAGATGCCGCGCGAGCCGACCATGACGACCTGCCCGGCCTTCTCCCGGAGGGAGAGCGAGGCGACGGAAGGCGGGCCGGGAACCGGCGCGGCGGAGGGCGCGGTCGCCGGGGCCGGGGCGGGGAGTCTCGAAGAGCAGGCGGCGAGAAGGAAGACGAGGGGGAGAAGAAGAGGGCCGCCGGAGGTCCGGCGGCCCGTCGCGAAGGTTCCCTGTTCGTGCGTCACGGCGGTCGAATCATAGGCCGGCCGCCGCGGCGAGGATCACTGGACGACGGTCATCGGCACGTAGCTCCCGTCGTTCGTCCCGGAGGTGGAGGTGGCCCCGTCGTTGACGACGCCGTAGGCGAAGAAGGCGTCGTCTCCGCCGACGACCGTGAGGTGGACGTAGCCGTTCGCAACGCCGCCGAGGACGCCGCTCTCCTGGTACCACTGCCCGGGAGCGAGCGGCCCGATCGTCTTCTCGGTGACCTTCTGGCCCGTCGCCCCGTTGTAGACCTGCAGCCGGACGACGATCGGCTCGTTGAAGAGGCCCGCGTTGACGAGCGCGAGGTTCGAGCGGACGAGGGAGTTCTGCTGCAGGCCGAAGACCCAGGCGTCGACGGCCGACTCGGCCCCCGCGAGGCTCGTGTAGAAGAGGCCGTACTGTCCGCCGCCCGGGGCGGGCGAGCCCGTCCGGGCCCCGGAGAGGCCGACGAGGAGCGCGGTGTCGCTCGCGTAGGCGACGTCGAGGGCGCCGGCGTAGACCGGGCCCTTCGGGCCGATCTCCGCCCCCGCGACGCGGAGCTGCTGGATGATGTCCGGAAAGATCGCCTGCTCGAGCGACGCGAGCTCGACGTAGAAGAGCCCGGTCGAGCCGGCCGGGGCGGTGTTCGACTCGATGTACTCGAGGAAGGCGTAGCCGGGCTCCTCGGAGAGGTTCGCGACGACGAGCTCGCTCTTGAACGTCCCCGACTCGACGAGGACGGGGACCGTGCCGAACGCGTCGACCGTCTCGGCCGGCACGGCGGGAACGAAGGAGCCGTCGTTCGTGGCGTTGTCGTTGAAGACGGCGTAGGCCGTGTAGGGCTCCGTGCCCGAGGTCCGCTCGATGAAGATCCAGCCGTCGGCGTAGTCGGGGTTCGGCGCCTGGAGGACGAGCGGGATCTGGGTCCACTGGCCGGGGCCGAGCTCGTAGTCCGGCTCGATGTAGACCGCCTCGGTCCCGTCGCCCTTCACGATGTAGACCTTGAGCCGGATCGTCCCGGACGTTCCGGCGTTCGCGAGGGCGAGGTTGCTCCGGTCGGCGCCGTTCTGCCGGAGGCCGATGACGACGGAATCCCCGTCCAGGAGCGCGGACGGCGGCAGGCCCGGGTACGAGAGACCGGCCCGGCCCTTGCCGGACGGCGTCGTCGTCCTCACGCCGGCGAAGCCGGCGTCCTCCGACGAGAGCCCCTCGAACTTCACGCGGAGCGTGCCGCCCTGGCCCGAGGGCGCGCCCGGGATCGGGAGGCCCTTCGAGCGGAGGTAGGCCATCGCGTCGGGGACGACGAGCTGGCGGCCCGCGGCGAGAGTCTCCGTGACGGTGCCGCTTCCCGCCCCTCCCCCGAGGGACGGGGCGCCGGTGTAGGTGAGCCTCACGGTGGAGGTCGAGGTCCCGCGGTTCGCCAGCGTCAGCTCGGAGCCGAAGCGGGCCCCGCCCTGCCCCGCGACGTCGAGGACGATCGGGATGAAGAGCGTCTGGACCGCGGTCCCGCCCGTCGTCGGTTTTCCACCGACGGTGATCGACCTCTGTGTCTGGTTCGACGAGCCCCCGCCGGAGACGGTGAGCGTGACCGTGTAGGTTCCCGGGCTCGCGTAGGTGTGCGCCGGGCTCTTCAGCGTCGAGGTGTTCGCTCCGCCGGAGCCGGGGTCGCCGAAGTTCCACGCCCAGGCCGTCGGCGTCCCGCGCGAGGCGTCGGTGAACCCGACGGGCTGCCCGGCCAGCGGGCTGACCGGCGAGTAGGAGAAGTCGGCCGAGAGAGCGGCGCCTCCGCTCGAGGCGAGGACCCGGAGGACGGCCCGCGGGTCGTGCCCGACGACGAACCTGTTGTTCGAGGGCTTGCCCGCCTGCCAGGTCCGGTCCTCGGCGCCGTTCACGGTCACGATCGCGCCAACGTAGTACTCGCCCGCGGCGGTGCCGGCGGGGACGGAAACGGGCGTCCCCGTGAAGGCGCCTTCCCCGTCGACGACGGCGGAAGTGAACGAGGCGTTTCCGAGGTTCACGTCGCCCGGCTGGGGGTACTGCCGGCCGCTGCTCTTCGGCCACGCGTAGAACGTGACGACGATGTTCGAGGCGGCCTGGCTGCCGACGTTCTGGATCGTCCAGCGGTCGATGGTGAACGGCTCACCGGCCGTCACCGAGCTCTTCGAGAGCGTCGCGTACTCCTGCGCGTACTGGTTGTTGCCGTAGACGAGCGGGTAGATCGCCATGTCGACGAAGGACGTCGTCCTCGAGGGGTACTGCGTCCTGACGGTCTTCGAGTCGATCCGCGTCACCCAGCGCGCCGCGTCGTCGTTGGCGTAGTTCATGGTGGAGAAGCTGTTCGCCCCCTGCCCCGGGAGCTGGAAGATGTGGTGCAGGCCGAGGGTGTGGCCCACCTCGTGGAGGACCGTCGCCTGGATCATGGCGAGCCCGCCGCGCTGGTCGTTCCCGGGGCTGAACCAGTCGGGCGTCCACCCCTCGCCGAAACCGGCGTTGATGACGACGTCCGTCTCGGTGAAGGGGCCGCAGCCGGTCGCGACGAACTCGCGGCACTCGTTGAAATTCC
>CALMDF010000279.1 GCA_937864895.1 uncultured Holophagales bacterium
ATCGTGTATTGTCTAAGACAATACACGATTGCACGCCTGACCCCTCCCTCCCGCACCCTCCCCGTGACGGCGCAACCCAAGAGCCCCTCCCTCTGAAAGGAAAGCAGCGATGAGACTTCTCCTCCGATGCCTCCGGGCCGCCGCGTTCCTCGCGACGGTCTCCTGCGCCACCGTCGCCTCGGCGGATGGGACGCTCCGCCTCGTGAACGGCTCCCAGCTCCCTCTGGTCGACTTTCGGCTCGGCGGACGCCAGTTGCTGACGGGAGCCCTGACCGTGCCGCCCGGCCAGTCGATCGACCTCCTGATCCCTGAGGCCGGCAGCCGCTCCGTCGCGTGCTCTCTCGGGTTCAGGAAGGGCGCGTTCGTGGACGTCGTCTTCCGGCGGCTCTGCGGCGGGAGCGTGATCGTGGCTGACGGCAAGGTCACGCAGTACGTGGTCCCGCGGGTCAGGCCCGAGCACGTGCTGCGGCGGGTCGTCTTCGACGGGACCGACGGAGACCCGGCTTTCTCCACCGGGCGAGCGCTCTGGGGGGGCAAGTACAGAACGGTCGACGGCGTCGAAAAGAAG
The DNA here is from genome assembly GCA_937864895.1 of uncultured Holophagales bacterium. Classification (GTDB taxonomy): domain Bacteria; phylum Acidobacteriota; class Thermoanaerobaculia; order UBA5066; family UBA5066; genus UBA5066. Next base: position 569 of record CALMDF010000279.1, read on the forward strand.
GTGACCCTCGTGCTCGGCAGGCAGGGCGACTGGACTTTCGTCGCCGAGGGGGGCGGGGCTCAGGGGATCCTGTCCGAGATCAGCTGGCCGAACATGAGCACCTCGTTCAAGTTCCGGCTGAACGACAGGTGGACGAGCGCCATCGATCGACCGTACCAGCGCTTCTTCCTCTCCAACGGCCCTCCGCTCCGGCCGGTCGTGGAGTACCTCTTCAAGGGTTACGAGTCAGGGCCCGAGACGCCCTGGTTCGGCAGCCTCCGCCCTCGTCCCCGCCCCTCTTCAGGCTTTCCGATTGCCCTCGCGGGCCTGACGCTCGACCTCCGGGGAACAGCGCGCTCCGGCAGGTGAGAGGCCGCGGAGTTCACGGGCGAGACTCGGGGTCAGGCGTGCAATCGTGTATTGCTGAAAACAATACACGATTGCACGCCTCTCCCTCCCTCGGTCCCGCTGTCGAAGCCCCCGGCTCCGGCTTCGGCGCCTGCCAAGCCCGCCGCGCCGTCGAGGCGACCCTGGCGGGACGCCCCGAACGCCCCGGATGATCCGGGGCGTTCGGCTCTCAGGTCGTCCGGGCGGTGGAGAAGCCGCCCGGACGACCCTCCACCAGGGGACGAGAACTTCGATCCGGGCCGGATCAGCGGACCTGGAACGGGGCCGTGTGGGGGACAGGGTCCGCACCTGCCTGGAACATCAGGGCGTAGCTTCCCGTGGTCAGGCCGGTCGTCTTGAGGTTGAAGACATAGGTGCCTTCGGAGAAGCGGAAGTCGGTGTCGGGGTTCGCGTTGCCCGCGTCCAGGACCTCGAGGGAGGCATCCGACGAGATCTGAGCGACCGAGGTGGCATGAAGGACGAGGGCGGACGACGAGAGGTTGTTTCCCGCGGCGTCGCAGGCACGGAGCTTCACGGGAATCGTCGAGCCGCTCTTCGAAGCCTTCGTGACGTCGTAGAGGAGGCAGATTCCGTAGGAGACCGTGTAGCTGGTCGTGACGGTCTGCGAGTTGCCGGCGGCGTCGGTCGTGGTGACGTTGAAGGAATAGGCGCCGGCCGTGTCCGTCGCGACAGGTGCGCCCGACGGAACGGCTGAGCTGCAGGAGACCACTCCCGAGCCCCCGTCGGCGCAGGAGAAGGCGGCCGCGACGGCCTGCCCGAACGTGTACGCCCCGGCCGGAGCGGTCAGGAACACGTCCGGCGCCCTGCGGTCGACCATGATGCCGCCGATCGGGCCGGCGGTCGAGCAGTTCCCGGAGTTGTCGCAGACCTGGTACGTACCCGTCGACGCCGAGGGGTCTTCGGCCCCCACGGCGACGCTCGTGGAAAGAACGAAGCTGGCGTCGCCCGGGTTCTGGAGCCCCGACTCCGGATCCTCCGCCGTGCAGGCGATCGTCACGTTCGCACCCTGCCAGCCTGCCGGAGCGGGAGCGCAAGCGATCGACGGGAGCGTCGTGTCCGCTTCGCCTACCAGGTACCCGAGGGCCAGGGAGCTTGCTCCGCCCGCGGCGACGGCCCGGACACCCGTCACACTCGGGACCTGCAGCGGCACGGACGTGCCGAAGCCGATGTGAAGACCGAGGCCGAGCTGGCCCCAGTCGGCGTTGCCCCCCCAGACCCAGACGGTTCCGTCGGTCCTGAGGGCGATCATGTGGCCGAACCCGACGTCGACTCCGACGATGTCCGTCAGGTTCACCACCGCGCCAGGGGTGAAGCGGCTGCCGGGAAGGCCGCTGCCGAGCATCCCGCTGTTGTTGGACCCCCAGGTGGCCACCGTGCCGTCATCGAGGAGGGCGGCGGAGGCCGTTCCTCCGGCGGCGACCGCGACGGCGTTCGCGATCCCGTTGGGGACGGGGCTGAACCGATCCACGGTGGTCCCGTCACCAAGCTGGCCGAGTCGGTTTTCTCCCCAGGCCCAGACACTTCCGTCCGCGAGGGCCGCAATCGAGGTCGCCGCAAATGCGTCGACGGCGACGACGTTTCCGAGGGCGGTCACCTCGACGGGGAGAACCCGGAGACCGTCGGGCGCTCCGCCCACTCCCAGCTGGCCCTTCTGGTCGCTCCCCCATGAGTAGAGGCGCCCGTCCGTCGTCACAGCCAGGCTGTGGTGAGCGCCGGCGGCGATCGCGGCCACGCCCGTGAGGCCAATGACCTGGACGGGGAGGTTCCGATTCGTGCGCGACCCGTCTCCAAGCTGACCGGCCTGGTTGTACCCCCAGGACCAGACCGTCCGATCGTCCCGGAGGGCGAGGACGTGGTAGTTGCCGGCGGCGATCGCGACGACCTGGTCGAGGTTCAGGACTGCGCCCGGCGCCGCGCGATCGACGTTGGTTCCGTCCCCGAGCTGCCCCTGGGCGTTGGTTCCCCAGGTCCAGACCCGGCCATCCGGTGTGAGGACCGCGCTCGAGTAGAAGCCCCCGGCCACGGCGATGGCCCGCGGCATCGCAGGGTGCACCGGGACGTTGCTCGAGATGTAACCAGATCCGATCTGTCCGCCAAACCCCCAGTGCAGCACCGGGAGCGGCGGATCGATCGCGCGAGCCAGACCGGGGGAGAGGAAACCGGCAAGGAGGAGGCCTCCGGCAATGAGCCGGATGCGTGGGTTCTGGCAAGGTCGAGTCATTTGGCTCCCTCCTGTTCTATTTGTTCTTCGAGTCCGAGCTCGAAGGAAAGGCGACCCAGGCGCCGCCCCCGGTGGCCCGGGGTGCGACCACTGGCATCCGCGATCGACGGCCTCTCGACGAAGTCTCCATAATGGCGATTCGGGCTCGCCGGTCTCGAAAGCAAGCATCGGGCCGCCCCTGGATTCGGTCCTCCGGACGAGCCAGACCCCGTGGCAAGCGATCCGAGACCAGGGGCCGCATGCCGGTGCAGGACTCGTCGGGTGACGTCCTGTCATGCGGGTCCTGACAGGTTGTCAGGCCGCGCGCTCCTCAGCCGAGGAGACCGTACTCGCGGAGCTTCCGGTAGAGGTTCCTCTCGCTGATCCCGAGGGCACGGGCCGCGTTTCCCCGGTGGCCGTCCAAGGCTTCGAGAGTCTTTTCTATGTGAACCCTCTCGACATCATCGAGCGTCTGCGGTCGGAAGGGCGCGGACGCCGGGAGAGGCTCAACCGGATGGTCCCGGAGCGAGGCGGGAAGGTGCTCCGGGAGGATCTCGGGTCCTTCTCCGACGACCATGGCCGCCTCGATGGCGTGCTGGAGTTCCCTGACGTTTCCCGGCCACTCGTGATCTCTCAGGCGCTCTAGGGCGTCCGAGGAGACCCGGCGTTTGACGCCCAGTCTCTCGGACAGGCGCTCGGCGAACACCTCGGCGAGGAGCCGGATGTCCTCGGGTCTCTCCCGTAGTGAAGGCATGGCCAGCGAGATCGTGCTCAGCCTGTAGTAGAGGTCCTCCCGGAAGAGGTTCTGACGGGCCATGGAGGCGAGGTCACGGTTCGTCGCAGCGATGACGCGCACGTCGACGC
>CALMDF010000280.1 GCA_937864895.1 uncultured Holophagales bacterium
CGGAAGACGAGGCGTCCGCTCGCGCGGGCGACGACCGCCGACTCCCCTTCGAAGCGAAGTCCTGTGAACGACCGGGGATCGACGAGGACCGGTGGCCGGGGCTCGAGGAGAAGCAGGAGCCGCGACGGGGAGCGCGATCGCGCGTCGGCCCGGACTCCCGGGAGGACGCGGCTTGCCACGAGCGCCCGGATCCGCTCCCCCTCGGACCGGGGAAGGGCTTCGAGGTCGATCTCGATCGCGGTGGCGCCGAGCTCCGCGAAAGCCGCGAAGGCCGCCTCGAACGGCTTCCCGGCGAGGAACGTCACGAGCCAGTCGTGGATCGGGGGCGGGAACGACTGGTAGCCGTTCACGACGCGGCGGCCGTGCGAGAGCTGCTCGCCCCAGGACCGGTCCGACGTTTCCCTCCGGTAGGGATGGACCGCGAGGATGGCCCCCCGCGGGAGGGTCCTGAGCAGCGAGTTGAACGGCGAAGGCGGCGGCAGGGGCTGCGCCGGGACCGTCCTCGGCCAGAGGTCGAGCGCCAGCAGGGGCGCGGGACCGGCGAGAACGAGCGCTCCCCGTCGGCGGGAGGACCGCCGGAGGAGCCGGCCGAGGAGGATCGTGGCCGCCACGACGAGGCCCAGCCCGACCCACTGGTCCCACCGGTTGAGCCCCCGCATCCCGCTGATGCCGGGCAGGCCCGCGAGAAGCCGGTAGGGGCCGGGGAAGAGAGGCTGCCCCGCGAACCGGATCGTCGGCCCGAGGGCGAAGACGAAGCAGAGCCCCGCGAGGACGAGCCAGGTCCACGGAGAAGCGTCGCGCCCGCCGCCCGGGGAGCGTTCCCCGCGCGCCTCGCCGCGAAGGAGAAACGCCGAGACGAGGAAGACCCCGAGAACGGCGAGCGTCGGAAAACAGGCCGCGGCGCCCTCCGGGAACCCGGGCACGAGCCGGTCGAGGAGGTCGCGGAGCGGGCCCGCGAAGAGGCCCGTGTGGAGGACGGAGAGGAGGTCCGCCGCCTGGACCTCCATCCTCGAGGCGCCGAGCGGGGCGTCCCACTCCCGCGCGAGCCCGAGGAAGGGCCAGTACCAGGCGGCGAGGAGCGCGACCCCGGCGCCGAGCGCGAGACCGAGGCCGAGGAGCCGGCGGAAGCTCTTCGCCGAAGCGACCGCGACGACGGCCACGACGACGCTTCCCATGACGAGCGGGTACGTGCTTCCGAGCCCGGTGACGACGAGCGACGCCGAGGCGAGGGCCGCGTCCCGGGGGCGGCCGAAGCGGAGGAACCGCAGGGCGAAGAGGAGGACGAGCGGGACGAAGCCCGCCCACATCGTCCCGATGACCCCGAAGTTGTTCAACCTCGCCGGGCTCCACGCGAAGAGGACCGCCCCGGCGAGGGCCGCCCAGCCGGGTCCCGCGAGGTCGGCGAGGAGAAGCCCCGCCGCGAAGCAGGCGACCGCCGCGGCGAGGAAGTAGGGGACGTTGTAGCCGAGCTCCGGAGAGCCCGTGAGGCGGGCCCACGGATAGCCGACGACGGCCGGGAGAAGCCACGGCTCCCCGAGCTTCCAGGTGTCGGGATAGGGGGCGAAGACCCGATCGTCCGTGCGGGAGAAATCGCCCCGGTCCCACCGATCCCACGTCCGTCCCATGACGGAGAGGATGATCACGGGATCCCCCAGCATCTGGTTGGGCGCGGGCCGGCCGCACGGGATCCGGGTGAGCGGGCTCACGGAGGCCTCGTGGAAGACGAGGAGCGGCCCGGCGACCGCGGCGATCGCGAGGAGCGCGAGGAATCGCCTCCGGGACAGGAGCCCGCCCCGGGAACTCGTCCACTCGGCCGGCTCGGGCATCTCCGCGAGTTTAGAGTCTTCCGCCCCGTCCCCCGCCCTCGCGCCCTCACCGCGTACCATTCCGGCATGAGAGCGTCGCTCGCCGTCCTCCTCGTCCTCGCCGTCGCCCTCCCCCTCGGCGCCGACTGGCCCCCGAAGGGCCGCGGCGGCGCCACCCGCTCCCCCGTCTGGGCCGAGCACGGAATGGTGGCCAGCTCCCAGCCGCTCTGCACGCAGGCAGGCGTCGAGACTCTCCGCAAGGGCGGGAGCGCGGTGGACGCGGCGATCGCGACGAACGCCTGCCTCGGCCTCATGGAGCCGACGGCGAACGGGCTCGGCGGGGATCTCTTCGCGATCCTGTGGGACCCGGGCGCCGGAAAGGTCGTCGGACTGAACGCCTCGGGCCGCGCACCGCTCGCGCTCACGGCCGAGAAGGTCCCACCGCTCCCCGACGGCACGATCCCGCTCTACAGCCCGTACGCCTGGAGCGTGCCCGGCGCCGGCGACGGCTGGCTCGAGCTCCACGCGAAATACGGGAAGCTGCCGCTCGCCGAGGTCCTCGCCCCGGCGATCCGCTACGCCGAGGACGGGTTCCCGGTCTCGCCCGTCATCGCCTCCGACTGGGCCCGCGGACCCGCACGGTTCGGAGGCAAGCCCGGCTTCGCCGAGGTCTTCATGCCGGGCGGGCGCACGCCCCGCGAGGGGGAGCGGTTCTCGAACCCCGCCCTCGCGAAGACCCTCCGCCTCCTCGCCACGAAGAAGCGGGCCGGGTGGGAGGGCGAGTTCGCCGATGCGATCGTCGCCTTCTCGAAGGCGAACGGAGGGTTCTTCGCGAAGGAGGACTTCGTCCGCCACCGCTCCACGTGGGACGCCCCGATGTCGACGAGCTACCGCGGCTACGACGTCTGGGAGCTGCCGCCGAACACGCAGGGGCTCGCCGCCCTCCAGATGCTGAATCTCCTCGAGGGGTTCGACCTCGCGAAGATGGGAAGAGACAGCGCCGACTTCTGGCACTTGATGGTCGAGGCGAAGAAGGTCGCCTACGCCGACCGGGCCCGCTACTACGCCGACCCCGCCTTCGCGAAGCTCCCGCTCGAGAGGCTTCTCTCGAAGGAGTACGCGAAGGAGCGCGTGAAGAAGATCGACCTGAAGCGGGCCTCGCGCGAGGACCCGCCCGACGAGGAGGCCGTCCTGAACCGGAAGGAGACGACCTACCTCTGCGCAGCCGACGCCTCGGGCCTCATGGTCTCCCTCATCCAGAGCAACTACACCGGCTTCGGGTCGGGCTACGTCGTCCCGGCCCTCGGCATCGGCATCCACAACCGGGGCGGCCTCTTTTCTCTGAAGAAGGGTCACCCGAACTACCTCGAGCCGGGCAAGCGCCCGTTCCAGACGATCATCCCCGCGTTCCTGACGAAGGACGGCCAGCCGCTCATGGCCTTCGGCCTCATGGGGGGCGACATGCAGCCGCAGGGGCACGTCCAGGTCGTCGTGAACCTCGTCGACTTCGGGATGAACGTGCAGGAGGCGGGCGACGCCCTCCGCTTCCACCACACCGGGTCGAGCGAGCCGACCGGAACCGTCATGAAGGACGGCGGGGAGCTCTTCCTCGAGGAGGGGCTCCCGGGCCCGGTCCTCGAAGAGCTGATGAGACGCGGTCACCGGATCGGACGGGAGCCCGTGGGCGCCTACGGCGGGTACCAGGCGATCGCTCGGGACCCGGCGACGGGCTTCTTCCTCGGGGCGACCGAGCGACGGAAGGACGGGGCCGCCGCCGGCTTCTGATTGGTCGGCAGCCCCGCCAGGGCACCGCGACGCCCCCGCGTCGCGGTGTAATCTCGCCGCCATGAGCGTCTCCGCCGAGAAAGCCGCCCCCCGCGTCTCGGAACGCGGCCGGCG
>CALMDF010000281.1 GCA_937864895.1 uncultured Holophagales bacterium
CGCTCGTGTCGACGGCGATCAGCGCCGCGACCTCTCCTGGGTATCCCGGACGATCCCGTCGGTCAGCGGCTGAACAGGGCCGCCAGCCCCGCCAGGATCGCGACCGTGACGAGGAAGGCGACCGCGAGGCTGAGCGGGAAGCGCCCGACCCGGAGCTCCTCCCCGCGCCGCAGCCGCCCGAGCGTCCTCCAGTGCGAGATGCCCGCGAGGAGAGTCGCGACGGCCGCGAGGACGATGAGCGAGAGGCCGAACTGGATCGTCGCCTCGTGGACTGCGATGGCCTCCGGCGAAGGATTCTTCTCACGCACGGTCCGGAAGAAGCCGACGAGGCCGAACCCGAACGTGCACATCGTGAGCGTCGTCCGGATCCAGGCGAGCGTCGTGCGGTCGAGGGCGAGCTGGGTCCTGTGGGCCGCGAATCCCGTCCGCGTCCTTGCGAGGTCGGTGCGTGGATCGACTGCGCTCATGTTGCTGCCGGGGATTATGCGACCAGACGGTATCGGCGGGCCGCCGGGGAAACGGAACCCGCCAGCTCCGTCGGGTTCACGACCTCGAGGTCGTGGACGGGTCCGCCTCGTGCAGTCGGCCGAAAACGGACTGGAGCCGCCCGCGACCGGGTCCGAGATGCCGGATAATCGGACGATGTCGGCCGCTTCCGAAGAACGCTTCCCGCTGGGCGAGGCCGAGGTCGCCTCGTTCTGCCGGAAGCACCACATCCGAAAGCTCTCGCTTTTCGGCTCTGTGCTCCGCGAGGACTTCCGCCCGACGAGCGACGTCGACGTCCTCGTCGAGTTCGAGGACGGAGAGGTCCCCGGGTTTGGGTTCGTCCGGATCCAGGAAGAGCTCTCGAGGCTTCTCGGCGGACGCAGAGTCGACCTGTTGACGTCCCGCGCCCTCAGTCCCTTCCTCAGGGAGAAGATCCTGAGGTCTGCCGAGACGCGCTATGGAGCATGACGATCGCGCCTACCTCGAGCACATGCTCGACGTCGCGGTTCGGGCCCACGCGAAAGTTGTCGACCGAAGCGCCGAAGAATGGGAGACGAACGAGGACCTTCGCCTCGCCGTGACGCACCTCGTCCAGACGCTCGGTGAGGCGGCTCGGAACGTCTCGGAGGCCGGCCGCTCCGCCCACCCCGACCTCCCGTGGAAGGAAGCGATCGGGATGCGAAACGTCATCGTGCACGACTACCTCGGCGTCGACGACCAGATCGTCCGCGCCGTTGCGCTGCGCGACCTGCCGTCTCTGATCGAAGGCCTCCGAAAGGCGCTCTCCGCCGCCTGACGGGGCCGCGCCCTCGGGCCACCCTCCGCGCGAGCCGGTATCGAGTCGGGGAGCGGGACCCCGGCGCGCCTCGCCGCGCGGGGACGCCCGCCACCTGCTCATTCGCGTGTGCCTGTCAGCTCGTAGCGGTGACGACCCTATGCGGCGGTGCGGCTCACGCGCTTCGGCCCGGTCCCGGATCGCCGCACCGGGGTCTTCCGGGTGCTGCTCTCCGGCCTGGCCCCGGACACTTCATCCAGCATCGCGGCTGCCTGCAACAGGTCGTCCGTCGAGGGATGGTCGGCGGCGTCGGCGGCGCGGTGAGCGAACCGGACCGTGCCACCGGTGTCGATCAGGAACGCACCCCCGAGCTGCGACTCGGAGCCCTGGCCGAACTTGTGTCCGTAGCCCCCGTTGAAGACCACCTTCACG
>CALMDF010000282.1 GCA_937864895.1 uncultured Holophagales bacterium
TCGTCCTGAAGGTCCTGAGGCGCTGGATCCCGCTCACGCACGACCTCCACGGCCCGCACTTGTTCGCCCGCGAGAACGGGCGCCTCCTCGGGACCCCGCTCCTCCTCGCGCTCGTCTTCATCGAGGTCTCCGACGTCGTCTTCGCGATCGACTCGGTCCCGGCCATTTTCGCGATCACCCGGGAGCCGCTCGTCGTCTTCACGTCGAACATCTGCGCGATCCTCGGCCTCAGGGCGCTCTTTTTTCTCCTGGCCGGCGCGGTCGGAAAGTTCCACCTCCTGAAGTACGGCCTGGGGCTCGTCCTCGTCTTCGTCGGCCTGAAGATGGCGTGGTTGAACGAGGCCTTCGGCGGGAAGTTCCCGATCGCCTGGTCCCTCGGGATCATCGGCGTGCTCCTCGCGGCGTCCATCGGCCTGTCTCTCGCCATCCCGCCGCGGGACGACTCGGAGCCCGGCTGAGGCCCCACCGCCCGCCGGGTCTCAGGCCGGCTTCGGAGGGAGAGCCGAGACGAGGACCTTGTCGACGCGGGGGCCGTCCATGTCGACGACCTCGAACCGCAGGCCCCGGAACGTGACCGACTGGCCCGTGCGAGGGATCCGGCCCAGCCGGTGGAGGACGAGGCCGGCGACCGTCTCGTAGGTCTCCCCGTCCGGGTCCCCGAGGTCCCCCGCGCCGAAGGCCTCCTCCACGTCCTCTATCGCGACGGTCCCGTCGAAGAGCCAGGAGCCGTCGTCGCGGCGGGTCGCGGACGCCTCTTCCCCCGGCTCCGGGAACTCGCCGAGGACCGTTTCCGAGAGGTCGCTCCTCGTCACGAGGCCGCGAACCGAGCCGTGCTCGTCGACGACGAGCGCCGCGGCGACCCTGGCCTCGCGAAGCTGCTCGAGGGCGACCAGGGCCGGCAGCGACTCGGGGAGGAGGAGCGGCGGACGTGCCACCGCCCGGAGGTCGAGCCGGCCGCCCCCGAGGGCCTGGACGAGGAGGTCCGACGCCTCGACGACTCCGACGGGCTCGTCGAGGTCTCCGGCCGCCACGGGGTACCGGCCATGCGGGGCGGCGGCCACGACGGCCCTCACGGCCTCGCCGGACGCCCCGGCGTCGAGCCAGGCGACCTCTCGGCGCGGGGTCATCAGGGAACCGACCGAGCGGTCCCCGAGCCCGAGCACGCCCTCGAACATCTCGTGCTCCCTCTCCGCGAGGACCCCTTCGTCGGCTCCCCGTTCGACGAGGCTCCGGATCTCCTCCTCGGTGACCGACGGCTCGGACGAGGTGTCGAGCCGGAGGAGGCGGACCGAGGCCTCCGTGGCGCCGCTGAGCAGCCGCTCGACGGGGCCGAAGAGCCTGGCGAGGAGGTCGAGGGCCGGCGCGGCGGCGCAGGCGATCGCCTCCGGAGACAGGAGGGCCAGGCGCTTCGGGATCAGCTCGCCGACGACGAGCGAGAGGACCGTGATGACCGCGACGACGAACCCGAAGCCGATCGGGGGACCGGCCGCCTCCATGTGGGGAAGCCGGCCGAGAGCCGCTCCGAGGTCCTCGCCGAGGGTCGCCCCTCCGAAGGCGCCGGCGCCGACCCCGACGAGGGTGATCCCGATCTGGATCGTGGAGAGGAGGCGGGAAGGGTTCTCGGCGAGGGCGAGCGCTATCGTGGCGCCTCTGCTTCCCGAGGCGGACCGGGCGCGAAGCCGGTCCTTCCGGGCAGACACGACCGCGAGCTCCGACATGGAGAGGAGGCCGTTGAGAAGGACGAGAATTCCGATGAGGACGATCTGAAGGGCCATGGAGGGGCTCCGTGGGGACTCTCCGGACGGGGTTCCCGGCGTCAGGCGAGCTTGAGGACGAGGAACCCTCCGACGAGGAGAACGAGGAAGGCGAGCGCGGCGAGGTCGAAGTTCTTCTCGAGCGTCCGGCGGATCGCCGGCCCGAAGAGACGCAGGAGCCCCGCGACGAGGAAGAACCGCGCGCCCCGGCCGAGGATGCTCACGAGGATGAACGGGACGAAGGCCATGCCCGTCGCGCCGGCGGCGATGGTGGCGACCTTGTACGGGATCGGCGTGAACGCCGCCGCCGCGAGGAACCAGATCCCCCACTCGCCGTTGTAGAGCTCGACGACCTTCGCCCAGTGGTGCTGCGCGTTGTAGAACTCGACGATCGCCTGGCCGGCCGTCGCCATGAACGCGTAGCCGATGAGGTACCCGCCCATCGCGCCGAGGACCGACCCGATCGTGCAGAGGGCGGCCGCGCGGATCCAGAGCCGGGCGGACGAGGCGACGATGGCGATGAGGAGGACGTCCGGCGGGATCGGGAAGACCGACGACTCGGCAACGGCGATCAGGAGAAGCGCCGCGAGCGCCTGCGGCGTATCCGCCCAGTGCATCGTCCAGTCGTAGAGGGAGCGGACCCAGCGCCGGGGCGCCGCGAGGAGGCGCAGGACCGGGTTCGCCGGGGGAGCGGGAGAGGGGTCCGGGACCGGCTCGACGACGGGGGCGGGGGAGGGCGCTGACATCCGGCGCAGGTTACCCGAACCCCGACGGGCGTGCTCGGGGACGCAGTGCCGCCATAATCCGGTCGTGCTCAGGTTCGAGGACATCCTCGACGCGGTCGAGAGCTATCTGCCGGGAGCGGACGAGGACCTCCTCCGGAGGGCCTACATCTACTCGGCCCAGGCGCACCGGCACCAGCTCCGGTCCTCGGGGGAGCCCTACCTCGTCCACCCCATCGGCGTCGCGATGCTCCTCGCCGAGCTGAAGCTCGACGAGGTCTCGGTCGCCACCGGCCTTCTCCACGACGTCCTCGAGGACACCGAGACGACGAAGGAGGACCTCGCCGGGCTCTTCGGGCCGGAGGTCGCGGAGGTCGTGGACGGCGTCACGAAGATCGGCCGGTACGCCTACACCTCGCGCGAGGCGCAGCAGGCGGAGACCTTCCGCAAGATGCTCCTCGCGATGACCGGCGACCTGAGGGTCATCCTCGTGAAGCTCGCCGACCGCCTCCACAACATGAGGACCCTCCGCCACCTGCGCGAGGAGAAGCGCCGGGCGATCGCGGCGGAGACGATGTAGATCTACGCGCCCCTGGCGAACCGTCTCGGGATGGGCCGCATCAAGGGAGAGCTGGAGGACCTCTCGTTCCAGCACCTCTACCCGGAAGAGTTCACGACCCTCTCGGCCGCGGTGGACGAGCGGATGAAAGCCTCCGGGGCCGCCATCGAGAAGCTGCGCGCGGAGATCTCCGCGAAGCTCGACGAGGCGGGCGTCCCGGCCGACGTCGCCGGCCGCGTGAAGAGGCTCTGGTCCATCCGCCAGAAGCTCATCCGGCAGTCGATCCCCCTCGACCAGCTGTACGACGTCCTCGCCTTCCGCGTCCTCGTCGACTCCGTCCGCGACTGCTACAGCGCCCTCGGCATCGTCCACCAGGCCTGGCGGCCCCTCCCGGGCCGCATCAAGGACTACATCGCGATGCCGAAGCAGAACTTCTACCAGTCGCTCCACACGACCGTCATCCCGGAAGGGGAGCCGCCATTCGAGATCCAGATCCGGACGCGGGAGATGGACCTCGTGGCCGAGCAGGGGATCGCGGCGCACTGGAAGTACAAGGAAGGTCGCGGGAACCGGCAGGTCGACGAGCAGGGGATCGCCGCGATCCGCCAGATCCTCGAGACGACGCGGGACATCGCGAACCCGCGCGAGTTCCTCTCCTCGCTGAAGATGGACCTCTACGCCGACGAGGTCTACACGTTCACGCCCAAGGGCGCGGTCTACTCCTTCCCGCGCGGGGCGACGCCGGTCGACTTCGCCTACCGGATCCACACGGACGTCGGCCACCATTGCGTCGGCGCGCGCGTGAACGGGCGGCTCGTGCCGCTGCGCACGCCTCTCGTGAACGGGGAGATCGTCGAGATCCTCACGGCGCCGGCGTCCCAACCCTCGCGCGACTGGCTCGCCTTCGTCGTGACTTCGCGGGCACGGAACAAGATCCGGGCTTTCCTCCAGACGAAGGAGAAGCAGAAGTCGATCGAGATCGGCCGGAGGTTCCTCGAGAAGGAGCTGAAGAAGGTGAGGCGCTCCTTCGGGAAGCTCGTCGACGCGAAGGCCTTCGACGCCGTCCTGCCCGAGCTGGGCGTCGCCCGCGTCGACGACCTCCTCGCCGAGATCGGCTACGGCAAGATCCCTCCCCGCACCGTCGTCCAGAAGCTCTTCCCCCAGGAAGAGCCCTCCGGGGAGAAGGCCGGGCCGTCCCGCGCCGACGCCCTCCGGAAGGTGGTCCGGAAGATCCTGCCGATCGGCGGGACCGGGATCCTGGTCCGGGGCGAGAACGACCTCCTCGCCACCCTGGCGAAGTGCTGCCGTCCCGTCCCGGGCGACGAGATCGTCGGCTACGTCACCCGGGGCCGCGGCGTCTCGGTCCACTCGGCCGCCTGCCCGAACGTCTCGAACCTCCTCTTCGACCCCAGCCGGGAGATCGAGGTGGAATGGCACGTCGGGAAGGACGCGTCGTTCACCGTCGACTTCGAGGTCCAGGTCGAAGACCGGCCGGGAATCCTGGCCCGGATAACCCAGGTCATCTCCGACGCATCCTCGAACATCGAGTCCATCGAAGCGAGGACGAACGCGGACGGGACGGCCGTCGTCGAGGGGAGCGTCACGACGCCGGACCGCCGGCACCTCGACAAGCTCCTCCTCGCGATCCGGGCCGTCCCCGGGGTCACCAGCGTGAGGCGGAAATTCAACGTCTCCCGGCTCGGCTCCCGCTGAAGCGGGGCCGATGCGGCGGGCGGGCGGTTCCGGCGGCGGGCGTGTAGGTCAGGTTGGGGGCCGCGCCGCTCAGGGTTCCGTGAGATGGTCCGCCGGCCACGGTGAAGGCCAGCGTGCCGCCGTCCGGGTCGCTGCCGGTCAGGGTGATCGCTCGCAGCGTGTTGGCAACCG
>CALMDF010000283.1 GCA_937864895.1 uncultured Holophagales bacterium
CTCGCGCGAGGCGGTGGACGAAGATCGAGGAGGCCGACTCCCGGCCCGGCGTTCACGTGCATCGTGGCAATCTCTGTCAGGTCTGGATTATAGGGGCGAGGTGCGAGCGCCCGTGACGGCGGCTGGGCACACTCCGACAACTTAGAGTGTACCATCCTGCCCGTTTGATGCACCCGCGGAGGCTCCCTTGAAGCTGGCCGCCGGCCGGCGACTCGGCCCGTACGAGATCCTCGGCCCCATCGGGGCCGGAGGAATGGGAGAGGTCTACCGGGCGCGGGACGCCCGCCTGGACCGGACCATCGCGGTGAAGGTGCTGCCCGCGGAGCTGGCCGTCGACGAGGTCTACCGCCAGCGGTTCGAGCGCGAGGCGCGCGCCGCCTCGGCCCTCAACCACCCCCACATCGCGCACGTCTACGACGTCGGCGTCGACGAGGGGACGCACTTCATCGCCATGGAGTACGTGGAGGGAGAGAACCTGCGCGAGCTCCTCGCTCGCGGGCCGCTCGACGTGGAACGGATCGTGGACCTCGGCCAGCAGATGGCCTCGGCGCTCGAAGAGGCCCACTCGCGCGGCATCGTCCACCGCGACATCAAGTCCGCGAACGCCGTGGTCTCGCCGAACGGCCAGGTGAAGCTCCTGGATTTCGGCCTCGCGCGAAAGTCCGTCGAGGGCGCCGCCGGGCTCGACAGCCGGCTCGAGACGGAGGCGCGCACCCAGGCCGGGCTCGTCGTGGGCACCGTGCCGTACATGAGCCCGGAGCAGGCGCTCGGCAGGGAGGTGGACCACCGGACCGACCTCTTCAGCCTCGGCGTCGTCCTCTACGAACTCGCCGTCGGACGGCTCCCGTTCAGGGGCGACACCGCCACCCAGACGATCGACCAGATCTGCCACGCCGCTCCCGAGCCCCTCTCGAAGTCGCGGAGCGACGTGCCCGCCGAGCTCGAGCGCGTCGTCCGCAAGTGTCTCGAGAAGGACCGCGACAGCCGGTACGCGACCGCGCGGGATCTCCTCGTCGACCTCAGAAACCTGCAGAGGGACCGGGCCTCGGGAACCCGAGACCGGGCCGTCCCCCGGACCCGGACGAGCGGGCGCGGTCTCCTCATCGGGGCGGCCGCCCTCGTCGCGGTCGTCGCCGTCGCGGCGGGCCTCCTCCATTCGAGGGCCGGCCGGGGCGCCGCGATCGGCTCGGTGGCGGTCCTCCCGTTCGAGAACGCGACCGGCGACCCCGCCAACGACTACCTGGGCGACGGGATCTCCGAGAGCCTGATCAACAAGCTCTCGAGCCTTCCCGGGCTTCGGGTCATCTCGCGGCGGTCCGCGTTCGCCTTCAAGGGACAGAAGCTGGGCCCGGCGGAGATCGGCCGGAAGCTCGGAGTCGACGCCCTCGTCCTCGGAAGCCTCTCGCAGCGGGGCGCCAGCCTCGCCATCACCGCGGAGCTCGTGAGCGTGGGCGACGACACGCAGCTGTGGGGCGAGAGGTACGCCCGGAGCGCCGACGACCTCCTCGAGGTCGAGGGCGAGATCGCGGCCACCATCGCCCGTACGCTGCGCCGCCAGCTGAGCGGGGAAGCGACGAAGAAGCTCGCCCGAGCCGCCACCGACGACCCCGAGGCCTATCGCCTGTACCTCAGGGGCCGGGATTTCCTCGTCGGCAACCAGCAGGAGATGGACAAGAGCGTCGACTTCCTCCAGCAGGCGGTCGCGAAGGCGCCGGAGTACGCCCTCGCCCACGCCGGGCTCGCGGAGGCCTGGACCCGCCAGGCCTTCCTTCGCGGGAGCGGGCGGGAGGAGCCGCTGCGCAAGGCCCGCGCGGCCGTGGAACGCGCGCTCGAGCTCGACCCCGGCCTCGCCGAGGCCCACGCCGCGCTCGGCCTCGTCCGGTTCTACTTCGAGTGGGACTGGGCGGGCGCCGAGGAGGAGTTCCGGAAGGCGATCGAGCTGAACCCGGGAAGCCGGGTCGGCCAGGAGGAGATCGGGTGGTTCCTGACCGCCCTGGGGCGCCTCGACGAGGGGCTCGCGCACAGCCAGGAAGCGGCCCGGCTCGACCCCCTCTCGGTCGGCCCGATCCACGACATCGCGATCAACCACATGATCCGGGGCGACCTCGACCAGGCGGCGGCGACGTTCCGGCGCGCGATCGACATCGACCCCAACTGGACCTGGGGCTACGTCAAGCTGGGCCGGACACTGGCGATGCAGGGGAAGTGCCCCGAAGCGATGGCCCAGGCCGAGGTCGCCGAGCGGAGGATCGCGGGCGGCAGCGCGCCGCTCTCCCGCGCCTGGCTGGGCGCCACGTACGCGACCTGCGGGGAGACCGCCCGCGCCCGCCAGAAGCTCGACGAGCTCCACGCCGTTTCGAAGGAACGATACGTGGACCCCTCGACCTACGCCGACGTCCACGCCGCGCTGGGCGAGGTGGACGAGGCGTTGCGCTGCTACGAGAAGGCCTGGGAAGACCGGACGCCGAACATGGCCTACGCGTCCATCGCGTCCCGGATCAACCGCCAGCTCGCGGGCAACCCGCGCTTCGAGGCGCTCGTGCGCCGCATGGGCTTCCCCGAAGCGAAGCGGTGATCGGCCGCGCCCTCGCGAGCTGATCTCTTCTCGAAAGAGCTCGAGGCGGTTCTCCGGACGTCCGCTGACGAACGGGACGAGGAGATCCGTTGCCTCCGGGCCAGGATCGGCGAGATCACGATGTCCAACGAGCTTCTGCTCGAGCGCTTCCACGTTCTGGAGGCCGGCCGCCCTTTGGCGGGGAGGACGCCGACACGATGAGCCAGACCGTCTCGCCCTCCCCGAATTGGTCCTACAGGCTGGCTTGCATGTCCCGGGCCCCTCGGGTCATGCGCGTGAACAACCTGCTGGCCCCATGGCGATGCGCACGAATCGCCGGATGTCTGCTACTTCGACTCCTCCAGCGCTGTGATGCGCGCGGACAGCTCGCGGAGCGTTCGCCCCAGTGCATCACGCTGAGTCCGAAGAGCGTCACGGTCGCTCTCGAGGGAGTCGATCGCCCGCCGCTGCCGTTGGATCTCGCTCAGGAGCATCGCGGGAAGCTCGTGGTACATCACGGTCTCGATCTCGCCGTCCTTGTTGCGGGCCACGAGCTCGGGCAGGACCTCGTTCACCTCTTCCGCGATGAGACCGAACTGGATCGGCGCATCCTGGCCCTGGGTGTTGTAACGGAAGGTGACGGGGCGCAGCTGCATGAGCCGTGCGCCGAGGTCGCCCATGTCCCGGATGTCGTGCTTGTAACGGGCCGAGGACGAGATCGTACCCATCTGGCCGTTGGCGTCGATGAGAACCGTGGCGCCGCCGGTGACGGTCACGCCGCGGACGCCGGCGAGGAACGTCCTTTGGTGGTTGGTCCCGATCCGAATGGTATTCGACTCGGAAAGACCGCCGGTATTCGTGATGTAGACGTTGTTGTCTCCGCTCGTCAGGTTGTATCCTGCGTTGTTGCCGAGGGCCACGTTGTTGCTACCGGTCGACCTGCCCAGGCTCTGAGCGCCGATCGCGGTGTTGCTCTTGCCCACCGTGTTGGCGTACAGGCTTCCAGCGCCGATCGCGGTGTTGTACTCGCCTTCGGTGTTGAAATACAGGCTCTGAAAGCCGCTCGCGGTGTTGTTAGAACCCTTGGTGTTGGAGTACAGGGTTCTATGGCCGTTCGCCGTGTTGCCGCCGCCATCGAGGTTATTCCGGAGGCTTTCAAAGCCGGTCGCGGTGTTGTAGTTACCCAAGGTGTTACTGCGGAGGCTGCGTGCGCCGTTCGCGGTGTTCTCGCTGCCCTGGGTGTTGAATGTCAGGCTGGCATACCCGCTCGCGGTGTTGTAGCTGCCAGTGGTGTTGACGCCAAGGCTGGCGAAACCGATCGCGGCGTTGTAGGCGCCCGACATCGTGAAGTTGCCCGCAACCCCGCCTATGAACGTGTTGACCTGGTTCTCGGAGCAACAGGCGTGGACGAAGTTCCTGTTCCCGAGGTACAGCACGCCGGCTCCGCTCGGCGTCGTGGACGGAAGGGTCAGGTTGCCGCTCATCTTCACGTTCGTGCCGTCGTTCGTGAGCGCGCCCGAGGCCGTCCATGCCGAACCGCTGTGGCGCAGGGTCTGGTTCGCTGTCCCGGAGGGAAGCGTCCCGCCGGGCCCTGGGCTGGCCGCGATCGTGAGCGTTTGACCCGCCCGGCTGACCGTGACGTTGCTCCCGCCCGCCAGCGTCACATCGCCGGTGAGCGTGTTGAGGCTCGTGACGCCGGACGCGGCGCCGCCGCCGAGGAGACTGCTCTTGAAGGCCATCTCGAAGGCCGAGGGGTCGTTGCTGCCGTTCGTCCCCTGCGTGGCGTAGACGATGACCTTCCCCGTCCCGCCGACCACGGCGGCTTCCAGCCGCCCGTTCGACGTCGCGATCTGCGGGTAGACGTCGGCGATCCCGTATTGCGTCTGCCCACCCGCGGGAACGGTGTAGCTCTTCGTGGCGAGCGTGTTTCCGAACCTGTCCTTCAGCGTGACGGCCACGGTAGCCGTCTGGCCGGCCGTCTCTATGAAGCCGAAGTTGTAGCGGAAGTTTTCCGCGCCCCCCTGGCTGACGCCCTGGAGCTCCGTCGTTTCGCCGTTGGCGATCGCGAAGCTCGCCGGCACCGACCCGATGAAGACGCCCGTGGAGTCCTCCAGGAGGCCGCTCGCGGGGAGGTTGTACGTGCGCGAGGAGACGAGGACGTCCGAGCTCGAGACGACGCGGAAGGCTCCCGCGCCCGTCGTCTGGAAGAGGGTCTCGACGGCGTTGTCGTAACGCTTCGTCTCGCCCACCGCCACCGTGTCGTTGTAGGTCGGCTTCGTGAGGCCCGACTGGTCGCGCTGGTAGAACCTGATCGAGATCTGGGCGGACGAGGCCCCGTTGTTCGTCACGAGAAGCGTCGTGTAG
>CALMDF010000284.1 GCA_937864895.1 uncultured Holophagales bacterium
GTCCCGGCGCGCGCCGCGCGACCCCGCGCCATCTGCGGGTCGGCCTGCTTCAGGGCCGCGCGGTCGGCCGCCTCCGCGGCGGACAGCTCGATCTCGAGGGCGTCCCGGATGGCCTCCTCGACCTGCGGCGCCCTCGGGCTCGCGCGGAGGGACTTCGCCTTGCCCGTCGTCGACTCGATCTCCGCCAGGTCGACGCTCACCTCCACCGTGCGCGCCGGGCTCCTCTGGGCCACCCGCCGCTGGTACTCGACGAGCCGGGCGTGCCCTCTCTCCTCGGTGCCCATCCGGGCGAAAGCCTGCGAGGCCTCGCGATCGGCGGCGAAGACGTCCGCGTACCACTCGTAGAGCTCCGCCACGGACGTCTCGAGATCGCCCAGCTTGTTCAGGGCCGTGATGATGTTCATCGGGACTCCTCCGGGTTTCCGAGCCCGAAGTGTACGACGGTCACTCCTCGCCGGGCGGCGATCCGGCCGCCGGCCGTCAGGGAGTCGTCACGAGGGGGAGCTCGACGAAGCTCGCGGCCCCGGGAGAGTGGTGGACGCGCTGGACCGCCTTGCGGAAATCCCCCGGCTTCGCCTCGAAGATGCTCGGGACGAAGCTCTGCGGGTTGCGGTCGTAGAGCGGGAACCAGCTCGACTGCACCTGGACCATGATCCGGTGCCCCGGCAGGAAGACGTGGTTCGCCGTCGGGAGGGCGAAGCGGTAGAGGAGCGGCTCGTCCGGCGCCAGCGGCCGCGGCGTCTCGAAGCTCTCGCGGTAGCGGCCCCGGAAGATGTCGACCGACACCATGAGCTGGTACCCGCCCATCTCCGGCTGGCCCGCGACCTCGTCGGGGTGGAGGTCGATGACCTTGACGACCCAGTCCGAGTCCGTGCCGCTCGTCGAGGCCACGAGGTTCGCCACCGGCCGGCCGCTGACCTTCACGGGGACCGTGAGGACGTCGGAGACGAACGCGAGGACGTCCGGGCGCCCCGAGGCCTCGCGCTGGTCGTCGACGAGCCACCGCGACCAGCTCCGCGTCGTGTCGTAACCCACCGCCTGGATCGGGCGGGCGCGATACGGGACCGGCTTGGCCGGGTCCGAGACGTACTCCTCGTAGGCGTTCTCCGCCTTCTCCGAGCGCTTCGGCGGCTCGAATCCGGCCTTCAGCCCCGCCCCCAGGTAGAAGGGAGTCCTCTTCACCGTGCAACCGCTCGCGCAGCCCGCCGGCCAGGACGGCAGGCGCCGCCACGCGTTCGTCCCGGTCTCGAACGCCGCGACGTTCGGGACGTCGGCCTTCGGGGCGCCGTCCTTCAGGTGCTGGTCGAGGAAGGGGCGCAGGATCTCGCGGCGGAAAGTGAGGGCGGTGTCGCTCCCGAACCTCAGGGCGCCGAGCGAGCTGCCGTCGGCGATCATCTGGCCGTGGTGCCACGGGCCGAGGACGAGGAACACCCGGTCTCCCGTGACGTCCTTCGGCTCGAGCGCCTCGTAGACGGCGATCGCCCCGTAGATGTCCTCCTGGTCCCAGAGGCTGTGGACGATCATGACCGGCACCTTCAGCGGCTGGGCGGCGAGGACGCGGTCCATCGCCTGGTCCCGCCAGAAGGCGTCGTAGGCGGGGTGCTCGAGGAACTTCCGCCAGAAGCCGAGCTTCTCGATCCCGTGACGCCGCCCCAGCTCCCCCGCCGAGCCTGCCGCGAGGTACATGTCGTAGTCGTCGTAGTGGCTCGTCCACCACAGGACGTCGTTGCCGCGCGTCGCCTCCTGGTCGTGGACGTACGGCATGTTCTGCTGGCGGAAGGCGCCGTAGTGGAACCAGTCGTCTCCCATCCAGCCGTCCACCATCGGGTTCATCGGGACGGCCACTTTCAGGGCCGGGTGCGGGTTCACGAGGGCCATCAGGGGAAGGAACCCGTCGTAGGAGATGCCGAGGATCCCGACCCGGCCGTTCGACTCCGGGACGTTCTTCACGAGCCAGTCGATCGTGTCGTACGTGTCCGTCGCGTGGTCGGCCTCCGTCCGGTTCCAGGGGCCCCGGAGCGGACGGTTCATGACGTAGTCGCCCTCGGAGCCGTACTTGCCGCGGACGTCCTGGACGACGCGGATGTAGCCACCTTCGACGATCACGTCGGTGGCGTTGTCGTACCCCTGGAGGACGGGCCCGAGGTGCGAGCTCTCGGCGTGCCTCGTCAGCTTCTTCGCGTCGTACGGGGTCCGGGTGAGGAGGATCGGCGCCCCCTTCGCCCCCTTCGGCACGAGGATCACGGTGAAGAGCTTCACCCCGTCCCGCATCGGGACCATCACCTCGCGGCGCTCGTGGTCCCAGCCGTCGGTGACGGGGACGAACTTCGCGGGGATCTCGCCCGCGGATTCCTTCCCGGCCGGGGCGGCTTCCGCCGGCTGCTTTCCCTGCCTGGCCGCCTGGGCGCCGGCCGGTTCCGACAGGCAGAGCGCGGCCAGGGCGAAGGGGGCGAACGCGATGAAGGCAGGGCGATCCCGAAGAGAAATCATTTCATCCCCCTCGCTGCGGCGTCGTCCGGGCAGTTTAGCCCGTGCGGCGAGGAGGAGGTTCCGGACCGGGACTGTCCGAGACGGGGGGGGGCGGGTCAGTACTTGATGAACCCCACGATGGAGAACTCGAACGGATGGTCGGGCATCGCGAAGACCGTCATGTGGTAGGCGCCCGTCGCGTTCGCGAAACGGCCCGTGCCCCCGACGATGGTGTAGTCGACCTCCTCGAGGAGCCACTCTGCATCAGGCGGCAACCCCCAGTAGCCGCTGCCGGGGACGTAGGTGGCCCACAGCTCGTCGCCGTTGGCGGCGGTGAAGACAGAGCTTCCGTCCAGCGGCAGGCCGTCGTCACCCGCACAGTGGACGTGGCTGAAAGTCGTCTGTCCGAGATGGTTCATCTGGCCTTCCGCCTCGACGATGGTGAGATACCCGCCCTGGGTCGGACACGCTTGGTACCCGTGGTCCTCCCAGTGGACCGTCCCCACGACGTTTCCCCAGAAGGGTCGCGGCCGGCTGTTCGCGCCGGCTTTGGTCGCGGCCGGGCCCGCCGCGAGGGCGAAGGAGGACACCGCGAGGAGGGACAGAAGAGCGAAAGAGGCACAGACCTTTCTCATTGACGTTCCCTTTCTGCATGGAACGTGATTCCCGGCCCTCGCGCAGTCAAGACACGGCGAGCCTCGGTCTTCTGGGTTTCATCTGGGATTCGGGCAGCAAACCGGACTCGAGAGGATTCGACCGGTTGCCGGAAGAGCCCGGGACGATCGCCAGGGCACATCGGCCCCGGCGACCTCGAACGACTGCCCGGAGTGCAGCTCGACCGGGCCGCGCGCGAGCCGCAGGTGATCCGCCAGAAACGGAACGGCCCCGGAAACTCCGGGGCGGACGCAGGTAAGTCTATTCAGCGGAACGGGAAATGAGTGGTGCGCCCAGGAGGACTTGAACCCCCAACCTTTTGATCCGTA
>CALMDF010000285.1 GCA_937864895.1 uncultured Holophagales bacterium
TCGTGGGACGTGACCTTCGCGAGGGCTGAGGTCTTCGCGTCGAAGGAGTAGACGTTGAACTCGCCGTCGCGGTCGGACGTGAGGTGGAGCGTCCCGCCGACCCAGGCGGGGTTCAGGTCGTTGCAGCGCCCCTCGGGCTGCGGGACCTTGACGACCGCGTGCGTTGCGACGTCGTAGAGCCAGATCCTCGAGACCGTCCCGCCGCGGTAGCGCTTCCACTGGAGGTGCCGCGGGGCGTTCGGGGTGTACGCGATCGTCTTGCCGTCGGGCGAGAAGACCGCCCGGGCCGCGTAGGGGATCGGGAGCTTCGCGACGACGCCCCCCTCGGCCGGCACCGTGTAGAGCTGGTCGTGGCGGTTGTTGAACGCCTCCCGGGGAGAGGAGAAGAGGACGGCCTTCCCGTCGGGGGTGAAGTCCTGGACGGTGTCGCGCGACGGGTGCCACGTCAGACGTTTCGGAACGCCACCGGCGGACGGCACGACGAAGACGTCCACGTTGCCGTCCAGCTCGGCGCTGAAGGCGAGGAGCGAGCCGTCGGGGCTGAAGGCGGGGCTCGTCTTCGTTCCCGGGCCGGAGGTGATGCGCTGGACACCGGACCCGTCGAGGCGGCTCGTCCAGAGGTCGTTCCCGTAGACGAAGGCGACGCGGTCGGCCGAGAGGGCCGGCTGAGTGAGCATTTTCGTCGATCCGGCGGGGACGGCGGCGGAAGCCGCGGCCGGGGCCAGGAGCGAGAGCGCGAGGATGGCGGACGGCACGACGGAGAGAAGGCGCATGCGATCCCTTTCCGGCCGCGACGGGGTGCGGCCGGAAGGGATCATAGGCGGCGGGACCGTCGAGGGGGCTGGGCGGGCCCGCGGGGTCAGATGACGTTGATCGAGGTCGTCGTGGAGGAAGCGTTCCCGCCGGCCGGGCAGCGGCCGAGCGGCGCCGCGGGGGCGGCCGTGGCTCCCGTCGCCGGGCATCGGGGGGCTCGCTCCATGGCGGGACAGGCGGGGGAGCCCGTGCCACCCGGGGAGGAGACGGCGCTGGTGACCGGGCAGCGGCCCGTCCCGGCCTCGCGCGCGGAGAGCGCCTCGAACGAGAACGTCACCAGGGCGACGACGGAGGCGCCGAGGAGCCAGGAAACGATCAGGGAGCGGCTGGGTTTCGCGGCGGCTTTCATGACGCTCTCCCTACGGACGGAGGGTCCGCCCGGATGGGACGCGATCTCGAAAACGGGTCGCTTCGACGGGCCTTCCCGGTACAGTACCGGCGATGACGCTCCGGACGCTCGGGCTGACGGTGGCGGCCATGACCGCTTTCGCCGCGAACTCCCTCCTCTGCCGCGCCGCCCTGGGCCGGGGCCTCGTCGACGCTCCCAGCTTCACGAGCCTCCGGCTCCTCTCCGGGGCCGTGACGCTCTTCCTCCTCGTCCGGGCGTCCGGCCGGCCCACGCCGGGGACCCGCGATCTCCGTGCGGCGGCGGCCCTGTTCGTCTATGCGTTCGCGTTCTCGCTCGCCTACACGCGCATCCCGGCGGCGCTCGGGGCGCTCCTCCTCTTCGGGGCCGTCCAGGTCACGATGATCGGCCGGGGGGTCGCCGTCGGCGACCGGCCGGCGCCCCTCGAGTGGGCGGGCATTGCGCTCTCGCTGGGCGGCCTCGTGGCCCTGACGTTTCCGGGCCTCCGGCAGGGCGACCCGGCCGGGTCGGTGCTGATGATCGGCGCCGGAATCGCCTGGGGCGTCTACTCGCTCCTCGGCCGTTCCAGCCGGGGCGACCCGCTGGCGGCGAACGGGGCGCACTTCGCACACGCCGTTCCGCTGGCCCTCCTCGCGAGCCTCGTCGCCGCCGGGCTCGGCGCGCCCCGGCTCTCGGCCCCGGGAGCCGGCCTCGCCGTCGCGTCGGGTGCGCTCGCCTCGGGTCTCGGCTACGCGATCTGGTACGCGGCCCTGCGCGGCCTGTCGACCGCCCAGGCCGCCCTCGTCCAGCTCTCGGTCCCTCCGCTCGCGGCGCTCGGGGGCGTCTTCCTGCTCGGCGAGGCCGTCACCCTCCGTCTCGCCCTGTCGGCGCTGGCGATCCTGGGCGGGATCGCCCTGGCGGCGTCGTCGCGCCGGGCGTGACGCGCTCCCTATAATGGAAAATCAAGACCTGACCCCATGGGGATGACCCCATGGGGATGGGCTGCGGGGCGTTCCGGGGCCGCAGATCAGCGGGAGGTCATGAGCCAGATGTCCGCGCGGCCCCGTTCCCGGACGAGGTAGAGGGCGGAGCCGTCTCGCGCCGCCGCGAGCGCGACGGCGGTGGTCTCCCGCCCCTCCGGCAGGATTTCGTGCTGGACGCGGCTCCCGAGGTCGAGGAACGCGACCGTGGAGGGCGCGAAGAGCGTCCGCTGCCGGAGAAAGTAGACGCGCTTGCCGTCGAACGCGAACTGGGGGCCCGAGCCTTCCGCCGTGAGCCGCTCGTATCGACGTCCGGCGAGGTCGTAGACCCAGGTGCCGCGGTAGGTCTCGTCGCCGGCGATGCCGTGCCCCGCGACGAGGCGGCCGTCGGGCGAGAAGGACGTCACCTCGAACCGGACGCCTTCCGCGGGGGCCGGGAGGGGGTCGGGCCAGCCGGCTCCGGGCGGGAGGGCGGCGGGGAGGAGGACGGCGCCCGCGTGGCTGCTGTGGAGGGCGAGAAAGCGCCCGTCGGGAGAAGCGAGTCCCCGGAACGGCTGGAGGTCGGCGCGGCGGGTGAGCGGGGCCAGGCCGCTCCCGTCGAGGAGCACCTTCCAGATCTCGAATCTGCCCGAGCGGTCGGAGTGGAAGACGAGCGACTTCCCGTCGGCCGAGAAGCTCGGCGACCGGTCGCGGTAGGGGCCCGCGGTGACCCGACGGAGCCCGCGGCCGTCTTTTCCGACGACCCAGAGGTCCTCGCCCCCTCGCCAGGAGGAGAAGGCGACGAGGTCCCCGGAAGGGGAGAGCCGGGGCTCGCCCATCCCCTCGCTGTCCACGACGAGCGCCCGGGCGCGGCCCGACGGGAACCCGCGGGCGTCGAGAGGGACGCTCTCCAGGTCGAAGCCCGAGGTCCCGGCCTGGTAGACGACGCCGCGTCCGTCGGCGGTCCCCCGGAACGGGCCCGCGCTGCGTGCCGGGACCGGCACCGGCTCCGGGGGGGCGAGGGGCTCGCCGCTCGCCTCGTCGACCCGGACCCGCCAGAGGTTCATCGTCCCCCCGCGGTCCGACCCGAACCAGAGGTAGCGGCCGTCGTTCGACCAGAAGGGGCTCCAGTCGCAGGCGTCGTCGTCCGTCACGAAGAGCGGTGTCGGGGACGGCCCGGCCGACCCCAGGGAGATGGTCGCGAGGTCTCGGCGGGCTCCATTCTCCCGGAGCGCCCAGAACGCGACGCGAAAACCCCCGGGCGAGACGGCCGGCTGCATCGCGTCGCCCTGGTAGATCCGGGTCGTGACCCCCGTCGCGAGGTCGACCGTCCAGAGCTCGCTCCGCGTCCCCAGGCGGCCGTAGGGCGTTCCGGTGGCGGTCGTCGCGAAGACGACGCGCCGGCCGTCCGGAAGCCAGGCCGGGTCGTGCCCGAAGGTGGAGAGGCGCCTGGGATCGCCCCCGTCCGACTCGACGACGAAGAGGCCGCCCCCGTCCCGATCGGAGTGGAACGCGAGGAGCGAGCCGTCCGGCGAGAAGGCCGGTTCGCCGTCCTCGCCGGGGTGGTCCCCCGTCACGTTGACGGGGCGCCCCCCCTTGAGATGCTGGACGAAGACGTCGGTGTTCGACGGAGAGAGCCTCTTCACGAAGGCGATCTCGTGCCCGGACGGGGAGAGGGCCGGCGCCCGGGTGTTCATGCTCCGGTCCGTGATCCGCTCGACGTGGCGGCCCGCGAGGAGCGACCTGTACTCGTCCGAGTCCCGTCCCGTCGCCGCCCGGCGCACCGCGGCGACAGCCAGGGCGAGGAGGACCAGGGCGACCGCGCCGGCCATCCACCTCACCGGGCGCCGGGGGAATCCCGCCAGCTTCAGGGGAAGCGTTCCGCTTCTGAGGTGCTCGGCGGAGGCGCGGAGGTCGAAGGCGAGGTCGCGCGTCGAGGCATAACGCTCCCCGGGAGCCTTCCCGAGGCAGCGTTCGACGATCCACCGGACGGGGTCCGGCACGTCCGGCACGAGCTCGCCGAGGGGCCGCGGGGCGTCCTTCAGGACGGAGGTGAGGACCTCCACGGAGGAAGAGCCGCGGAACGGACGGACGCCGGAGAGCATCTCGTAGAGGACGACGCCGAGCGAGAACTGGTCCGAAGCGGCGCCGACGGCGAGGCCGCGGGCGTGCTCGGGAGACATGTAGGCCGCCGTCCCGGACGTCCCGCCGGTGAGGCCGAGCACCGGGTCCGTCGGCGTCTCCTCGGCGCGAGCGGGGCCGTTGCCGGCGCCGCTGTGGACGGCGAGGCCGAAGTCGAGGATCTTCACCCGGCCGTCGCGGGTGAGAAAGACGTTCTCCGGCTTCAGGTCGCGGTGGACGAGGCCGCTTTCGTGTGCCGTCGCGAGGGCGTCGGCAACTTGCGAGGCGACGTCGAGCGCACGGCCGAGGGGAAGGGGACCGCGCGCGACGGCGGCGCGGAGGGTCTCGCCCTCGAGGAGCTCCGCGACGGCGAAGGTGACCCCGTCGATCCGGCCGAAGTCGTGGACGGCGAGGATTCCCGGGTGGGAGAGGGCGGCGGCGGCCTTGGCTTCCGCCTCGAAGCGGGAGAGGGCTGCCGGACTGGCCGCGACCTCGGCCGGGAGGACCTTCAGGGCGACGTCCCGGTCGAGCTTCGTGTCCCGGGCGCGATAGACGACCCCCATCCCACCGGACGCGATCGGCGCCAGGACGACGTACGGCCCGAGCCTCCGACCCTCCGCGAGGGGCAAGCGTCACCTCCGGGCCGGCACGACCCGTCAGGGACGCGTGTCCCTGAAAGCCGCGCGGGATCCTTTGACGACAATGTTGGCCCCGTGTCCGCCCTGGGTCAACGCTCGCGGCGCCGCGAGGCGAGACGGGTGTCCGCCGGACGGCGGGTCCCGGTAGAATGGGCGGACAAGGCAGGGATCCTGGATGCGACTCCGCTTCGGGGAGCTGACGTTCGACGGCGGCCGGCGGCTGCTGATCCGCGGACCGGACGCGGTGCGACTCTCGCCGAAGGCGTTCCAGCTGCTCGAGCTGCTCCTGGCCCGCCGCCCCGACGCGGTCTCCAAGGCCGAGATCCAGGAGGTCCTCTGGCCGAGGACCTTCGTCTCGGAGACGAACCTGCCCGCGCTGGTCAACGAGGTGAGGAGCGCGCTCGGCGACCACGCGAGGAAACCGGAGTTCGTCAGGACCGTCCACGGCTACGGCTATGCGTTCGAGGCCCCGGTTCGCGAAGTCAGGACGGACGAACCTTCGGGCTACCGGCACGTCCTCCTCTGGG
>CALMDF010000286.1 GCA_937864895.1 uncultured Holophagales bacterium
CGTGTCGATCCCCTCGAACGGGTCGGCCGTCACGGCGTCCCCCTCGAGGAGGACGAGGCCGTTCGTCAGGCGGCCCCGCCGCTCCGACGAGCCGAAGCCCTGGCTCTTGTGCTGGCTCCGGCTCTCGGCCGCGGTCTCGGTGTGCGACCGGCCGAGGAGGGGGTTGTAGTCGCCCAGCTCGAAGGGGATCGCGTTCTCGATCGGCTTTCCGTCCCGCCTCCAGGCGTTCCAGAAGAGGCGGCGGGGCTTCCACGGGGCGAGCCCCTCCTCGATCTGCCCGGGAAACCGCGTCGCGTCGCCCGCGGCGAGGAACGCCTCCCTCGCGAGGATCGCCGAGGCGGTGTGGTGGCCGTGGCCGCCGTCTCCGTTCTCCGGGAAACGGGCGACGACGACGTCGGGGCGAAACGTCCGGATGGCCCTTACCACGTCCCCTAGGACCTCCTCGTGCCCCCAGACGCGGAAGGTCTCCTCCGCCGTTTTCGAGTAGCCGAAGTCGACGGCCCTCGTGAACATCTGCTCGCCGCCGTCGATCCGCCGCGCCGAGAGGAGCTCGTGCGTCCGGATGAGGCCGAGCGAGGGACCGAGCTCGGGCCCGATCAGGTTCTGGCCGCCGTCGCCGCGCGTCACCGAGAGGTAGGCCGTCCGCACGAGCCTCCCCTCGGCGAAGGCCGCGATCATCGAGGTGTTCTCGTCGTCGGGGTGCGCCGCGACGTACAGGACGCTCCCGAGCGTCTGCAGCTTCTTCAGCTTCAGGAGGAGCTCGCCCGCGGGGGCGGGCCGCTCGGGGCCGAAGGAGGCCGCGGAGGCGGCCCCGGCGGCTGCGGCGAGGGCGACGGCGAGAAGCGCGCGGACGCGCGCGGAAAGGATCTTCATGCGGTTCTCCGGCGCGCGATGATGACCGCGGCGCTTCCCGCTGTCTACGAGGAGGGCGGCGGCTGGGTTTCCGCCGCGCTCAGGCCTTCCTGCCCGTGAGGAGGACCACCGACCTCGGCCCCACGTCGAGGTGCGCCGGGTCTGCGAGGAGGGGCTCGGTCCCTTCCTCGAAGACGTCCCCGGGCGGCTCGCGATAGGTGTCGGCGAGGAGGTGCCAGCGGCGGCCCTCGGAGGGCGGCGCGAGCTCGACCCTGTGCGTCTCGTGGTGGGCGTTCGCGACGACGTAGACGTCGTCTCCGCGCTCGGGGTCCTTCAGGTGCATCCCGAGGCACGTCGAGCCGGGCGACCAGTCGGGGCGGAAGGGCGTGTGGCCGTGCCACGTTACCGGCGCGGAACCGGGCCCTTCGGGGACGAAGCTCCGGCGGCGCAGGAGGGCGTTGCGCTTCCGGAACCTCACGAGCGTCCTCACGAACCTCACGAGGTCGGCGTTCTTCTCGACGAGCCCCCAGTCGAGCCACGAGACCTCGTTGTCCTGGCAGTAGGCGTTGTTGTTGCCGCCCTGCGTCCTCCCCGCCTCGTCGCCGGAGAGGATCATCGGCACGCCCTGGGAGACGAGGAGGAGCGCGAACGCGTTCCGGGCCATCCGGCGCCGCAGCCGCTCGACCTCGGGCGGCGCGCCCGGCCCCTCGTGGCCGCAGTTCCAGGAGTGGTTGTCGTCGCCGCCGTCGCGGTTTCCTTCGCCGTTGGCTTCGTTGTACTTCCTGGAGTAGGCGAAGAGGTCGGCGAGAGGGAACCCGTCGTGGCTCGTCACGAAGTTGATGGAGTGGTGCGGGGCACGCCCGCCCCCCTGGTAGAGGTCGGCGCTCCCGGAGAGGCGCGTGGCCAGGAGCGGAACCATCCCGCCGTCCCCCTTGAGGAAGCGGCGGAGGTCGTCGCGGTACTTCCCGTTCCACTCGGCCCAGCGCCCCCAGTTCGGGAAGTGGCCCACCTGGTAGACCCCGGCGGCGTCCCACGCCTCGGCGATGAGCTTCGTGTTCGCGAGGACGGGGTCGGCCGCGATCCGCTCGAGGAGCGGAGGGTTCGTCAGGACGGAGCCGTCCCGCCCGCGCCCGAGGATCGAGGCGAGGTCGAACCGGAAGCCGTCGACGTGCATCTCCGTCACCCAGTAGGCGAGGGAGTCGAGGATGAGGTCCCTCACCACGGGGTGGTTGCAGTTGAACGTGTTCCCGCAGCCCGAGAAGTTCGCGTACCCGCCGTCGGCGTCGAGGATGTAGTACGTCGAGTTGTCGAGCCCCCGGAAGGAGTGCGTCGGCCCCTTCTCGTCTCCCTCCCCCGTGTGGTTGAAGACGATGTCGAGGATGACCTCGATGCCCGCCTCGTGGAGCGCCTTCACCATCTCCTTGAACTCGTCGACGACCGCGCCCGGCCCGGCGCTCGCGCCGTAGGCCGACCGGGGGGCGAAGAAGGAGATCGGGTGGTAGCCCCAGAGGTTCTTCAGCGGCTCCCCGGTGAAGGGGTTGCGGCGGTCGACGTCGTTCTCCTCGAACTCCGTCACGGGCATCAGCTCGACGGCCGTGACGCCGAGGTCGACGAGGTAGGGGATCTTCTCGACGATCCCGCGGAACGTCCCGGGGCTCGCGACTCCCGACGAGGGGTGCCGCGTGAAGCTCCGCACGTGGAGCTCGTAGATGACCGAGTCGGCGAGGTGCCGGTCGATCGGCTGGTCGAACCCCCAGTCGAACTCCCTCTCCAGGATGACGCCGCGCCGCGCCCTCACCGAGTTCCAGGGAGTCGTCTCACCCGGCGTCGGGGCCGCTCCCCACTCGGCGGCTCCCGCCACCGCGAGGGCGTAGGGATCGAGAACGAGCGACGGTCCGTAGCGATGCCACGGCTCCCCCGGCGGGACGGACCGCTCCGCGCGCCACGCCCAGGTGACGGCAGGGTCGAGGCCGCGCAGGAAGGCGTGCCAGACGTCGCCCGTCCGGTTGTAGCGCGGGTCGAGCGGGAACTCGGCCGAAGGCTCCTCCTCGCCGGGAGCGAAGAGGACGAGGGAGACCGCGGTGGCGTGCCGTGCGTAGACGGAGAAGTTCACCCCACGCCAGGACGGGCTCGCGCCGAAGGGGATCGGGTGTCCCCGGAGGACGGCGAAATCGGGCGAGATGAGGTCCAGGAAACTGCGGGAAGGTCTGGGCGAGACCATTGGTTTTTGCCGGCTCCCGGCACTCCAAGCATAACGGCTTGCGGCCTGCCGTAGACTTCCGTCAGCTCACGGGGACGCGGCCCGGTCCCCCACGTTGGGGACTGCCCCCCCGCAGGAGGAAAGATGCACCCGAAGCCCCCCCACATCGCCCTCGCCCTCGCGGCCCTTCTCGCTCTCCCGCTCTCGGCGGGCGAGGTGAAGGAGAAGGCCGCGGACAAGCCGGCGGCCCCGGCCACGGAAGCCGCCATGAAGATCCACGTCGACCCGGCCACGGGGCAGGTAGTGTCGAACGCCGCGCCCCTGAAGGTCGAGAAGGTGACGACGAAGGCCGGCGGGAAGAAGGTCAACCTCCAGGGCCGCTTCATGATGGAGATGGCCGCCACGGCCGGCCCCGACGGAACCGTTTCGCACGGGTGCGACCAGGGACCCGGGCCGGCGGCGGCTCCCGTGAAGGAGCACCGCCATGACCGCTAGGGCGCTCCTCCGGGGGGCCGCGGTCGCCGCGGCCCTCTCCCTCGCCCTCCCCGCCCCGGCGACGACGATCACGATCGTCAACGTCGACGCCCCCGGGGTCGGATTCAACGACCCGTCGCCCCGCACGCCGGTCGGCGGTAACAACGGGACGACGCTCGGCGATCAGCGCCTGAACGTCTTCAGGTACGCCGCGGAATTCTGGTCCCAGCGCGTCGACTCCCCCGTCGAGATCCACGTCCGGGCGAGCTTCGAGGCCAAGACGTGCAGCTCGACGAGCGCCATCCTCGGCTCGGCCGGGACGCGGTACGTCTTCTCGGACTTCGCCGGGGCGCCGCGGCCGCAGACGTGGTACTCGAGCGCCCTCGCCAACAAGCTCGCCGGCGAGGACCTCAACCCGGCCGGCGCCGACGACACCGGCGAAGACATCAGCGCCAGCTTCACCACGGCCCTGGACGACGGGAGCTGCGCGTTCCCGAGGAAGTGGTACTACGGCCTCGACGCCCAGCCGCTGGGCGGCACGACCGACTTCGCCACGGTCGTCATCCACGAGCTCGGCCACGGCCTCGGCTTCCAGACCTTCGTCGACCGGTCGACCGGGAAGAGGTTCGCGGGCGATGATGGTCTCGGCCTGGACGACGCCTACATGGTCCA
>CALMDF010000287.1 GCA_937864895.1 uncultured Holophagales bacterium
GACGAGGCGGACGGCCGCGAGGCCCCGGATGCCGCCGAGGGCGCCCGTGGAGGCGGAGCAGAGCACGGCGACCTTGCCCTTGAAGCACTCGAGGGGCCTCTCTCCCGGGGCGGGTCGCGACACCCAGTCGAAGGCGTTCTTGAGGGTGCCGCTGATGGACGAGTTGTACTCGGGGCTGGCGATGAGGAGGCCGTCCGCCGCCCTGAAGAGCGCCTTGAGCTTGAGCGCGTTCGCGGGGAGACCCTCGGACGTCTCGAGGTCCGCGTCGTAGACGGGGAGAGGGAAGTCGCGCAGGTCGATCCCCGTGACGTCGGCGCCGGCGGCACGGGCGCCGTCGGCCGCGACGGCCAGGATCTTCTTGTTGTACGAGCCCGTCCTGAGGCTGCCGGCGAAAGCGAGGATTCTGGGAGAGTCGATCATGGGGCCTCCGGAGAAAGGGGATGTTAACGGCGGGTCTCAGGAGCGGCTCTTCGAACGCTCCTTCGGTCGCGAGTGGGGACGGGAGGACGGGGCCCTCTCGCGGGAGGGCGGGGCCCCGTCGGCCGGGTGCCGGAAGCCGCGGCGCCGGAGGAGCTCCCAGGTCCGCTCCTCGAGAAGCGCCCGGGAGACGGGCTTCGGCAGGAGGTCTGCCGCCCCCGACTGAAGGGCGAAGGCGTGAAGGGCCCGGTCGGGGGAGGGGGCCAGGAGGAGGACCGGAATGTGCGCCACCCGGGGGATCGACTTGAGGATCCGGGCGACGTCGAAGCCGTCCATCCCGGCGAGGCTCGTGGCCATCACGACGAGGTCGACGCGTTTCGACAGGACGGTCTCGAGCGCTTCCTCGGCGCCCGTCACCTCGAGCGTCCGGCAGCCGGTCATGCAGAGGGCGGTCGCGAGCCTGAGGAGGTCGCGGACCTCCGTCTCGACGACGAGGACGATCGGGTGCCGGCGCCGGGGCCGGGCCGTCACGAGGGTCCGCGGCGCCTCGACCCGGGGGGCCGGCCGCGACTCGCGGGGAAGGGTGATGGAGTCGAGCGCCTTCTCCACCTCGCGGGCGATCGCCTCGGCCGCCGGGAGGCGCCTCTCGCCGGCGAGAGGCGCGGCGGCGCCGGTGTCGCAGCGGGCGAGCGCGTCGGCGAGCTCGAGGGCGCTCGCGTAGCGATCCGCCCGGTCGCGGGAGAGGACCTTCCCGAGGACGGCGTACAGGTCGGCCGGGACGTCGGGCGCCAGCCGCCGGATGTCGGGGAGCGGGTCGTTCACGTGCATCAT
Source organism: uncultured Holophagales bacterium (assembly GCA_937864895.1). Taxonomy (GTDB): domain Bacteria; phylum Acidobacteriota; class Thermoanaerobaculia; order UBA5066; family UBA5066; genus UBA5066. The sequence goes on from CALMDF010000287.1 coordinate 1,249, forward strand.
CGCCGTGGCGACGGGCGACTCGCCCTGGAAAGGGGTCTTCCCGGCGAGCATCTCCCACGCGATGACGCCGATGGAGTAGAGGTCGGCCCGCTCGTCGAGCTCGTTCCCGAGAGCCTGCTCGGGAGACATGTACTGGGGCGTCCCGAGGAGGACGGAGGCCATGGTCAGCCCGGGGTCCCAGGACCCGCGGGCCAGCCCGAAGTCGAGGATGACCGCGGCCCCCTGCCGGTCGATGATGACGTTCTGCGATTTCAGGTCGCGGTGGAGGATCCCGAGCCGGTGGATGGCCGCCGCGCCTCGAGCGATCTGCCTCACGATCGGCACCGTCTCCGCGGCCGGGTAGCGGTGCCGGGTGCCGATGAGCGTCCAGAGGTCCTGCCCGTCGATCAGCTCCATCGTGATGAAGGGGTAGTCCCCCGCGATGCCGTAGTCGTACATCCGGGCGACGTTCGGGTGCTTGATCTTCCGGCTGAGGGCGACCTCGCGCTTGAAGCGCGCGAGGAGCGCGTGCTCGTCCCAGCCGAGGTCGGGGGAGAGGACCTTGATCGCGACGGTCTCCTCGAGCTCTCGGTCGAAGGCGCTGAAGACGATCCCGATGCCCCCGTGGCCGAGAATGCCGTTGAACTCGTAACGCGGGAGGAGCTCGAAGAATCGGCGCCGGAAGGACTCGAGCTTCACCTGCGTTCCACCGGCCGGAGTCAGCGTGCGGGCGGCCTGGAAGGGTCGCGGGTGAGAAGGAAGACCTGACCGCGCGTCTCCGCCTGCTCGTAGACGATCCGGTCCCCCTTCGGCGACCAGGACGGGTATCGGATGTAGACGTCGAGCCGGGTGTTCTCCGTGAGCTTCTTCTCTTCCTTCGTCGCCCGGTCGATCCACCAGAGGTTCCAGGTGTCCGCGCGATAGCCGGCAAAGGCGATCCGCCGGCCGTCGGGCGAGTAGCTGAAGGCCCAGGAGAGACCGCGCTTCTGATTCAGGAGCTCCGGCGTCCCGCCCGACGAGGGCATGACGCCGATCAGGATGTCGTCGCCCCTGCGGACCTCGAGGGCGAGCTCCCTGCCGTCCGGGGACCAGAGGGGGTAGCCGACGAACTCGCGGTCGAAGGTGAGCTTCTGCTGGGTGCGCGTCTCGACGTCGGCGACCCAGGTGTTGAGCGTGATGCTGTCCCGCTTGCTGTGGTAGGCGATCTTCCGGCCGTCCGGGGAGAGGCGGATCGAGATGGCGTCGCCGAAGTCGAGCGGCAGCCGGCGGTACGTCCGGGTCTCGATGTCGAAGTCGTAGGCCGCGAAGCGCCCGCCCTCGCGGTCGGAAAAGACGAGAAGCCTCCGCCCGTCGGGGAAGAAGTCGTTCCCGTACGTCATCTCCGGTCCCTCGATGACCGGCCTCTGCCTGCCGCCGTCCGCGTCCATGAGCCAGACGTCGTTCGAGCCGCCGGGGGGGATCCAGCCGAAGGCGATCGTTCCTCCGTCGGGCGAGAAGACCGGCCACGTGGCCCGACCGTCCCCGGACGTGAGCGGGACGGGCGGACCCGTCGGTTCGGCCGTCGAGGGGTCGACCGGGAGGCTCCAGACGGCCGCAGTCGTCGTCAGCTCGCTCCAGGCCACCTGCCGGCCGTCGGCCGAGAAGGTCGGGCTGCGCGGGACGTCCGCGTGGAGCGCCGTGGCCGCCTCGGCGGGCCCGGTCGCCGACCGGCCGTCGCTCGAGAGAGGAAGCCGGTAGATCGCGTATCCGCCCTGTTCGGCCTGGGCGCCGAACCAGAGGGCCTTGCCGTCGGGGGTGACCCGCGGCTCGTAGAGGCGCGTGCCGGCGTGGATCCTCACGAGGTCGGTCCCGTCGGTTTTCACCGACCAGATCTCCGCCTGCGAAAGGCGAGGCTCGGAAGTCGCGAAATAGAGGCGCGAGCCGTCGGGAGACCAGGACGGCGCCCCGTGGCCCCCGATCGGGTTCCCGGCGGTCGTCACGCTCTGGGCCGACCCTCCGCCCGTGCCGACGATCCAGATCGTCGACGGGGAGAGCCCCGGCGCCGCGGTGGCGGCGACGTCGGTCAGGGGCGTCGACTGGAAGGCGACCCGCTTGCCGTCGGGGGAGAACGCGGGGCGCGAGCCGAAGCTGGCGAGGAGCCGCGGCTTTCCGCCTTCCGAGCCGACGACCCAGAGGCCCCCGCGGTCCTTCGAGTGGAAGGCAATGAGCTCGCCGTCCGGCGACCAGGCCGGCTGGACGTTGTTCCTTCCGTCGCGGGTCAGGGGGCGGCCGGGGCCTCCGGCGAGCGGCCGGATCTGCAGCTCGAGCTTCCCGCTCGTCATTACCGAAGTTGCGAGCTCCCTGCCGTTCGGCGAGAGCGCCGGGAAGAGCTCGAGGGCGCTGCCGGCACCGAGGGGCTTCGGCGTGCCGGAAGGAGCCGGCGAGGTCGTCGCCGGGGGGCCGCCGCACGCGGTCGCGCAGCAGCTCGCGACGACGACGGTGACGCACGCGAAACACCCTGCTCCGGACAAGGTCCCGGCACGACTCATCCTTGCACTCCCCTGTCGCGGGATCTTAGACCCTCGCCGCGCCAGGTCTCCCTCCGGATCGGGCACGGAACTTGTATCGTCTGGTCTCCGTGACGCTCCGCCTGAAGCTCTTCGCCCTGATCGGGGGACTCCTCGCGCTCATGGTCGGCGCCGAGTGGCTCCTCGTCGAGACCCTCACGAACGACCTCCGGGTGGAGGTGGGCGCGGTCGCGTCCTCGGTGGGGAAGGACGTCCTGAAGGCGCTCCAGGAGGGCGAGAGGAGGGTCGTCGCCCTCCCGGGCGGGGAGGAAGGCGTTCGGCGGATCGTGATCCACGACGAGTCGAGGCCCCCGGCCCCGCCGCACGGGACCGAAGTGAAGGTGGAGACCCAGGTCCAGAGATCGCCGGTCGTCGTCAAGGAAGAAGGCGAACACGTGAAACGCTTCGTCGTGACGACCGTCCAG
>CALMDF010000288.1 GCA_937864895.1 uncultured Holophagales bacterium
CGCCGATGGAGACGATCCGGTCTCCCACCTGGAGGCCCGCCTTGTCGCCCGGGTAGCCCTTGACGAGTGTCCCGATGACCGGGGCGAGGAAGGGGTTCAGGCCCGTGTAGCCGATGTCGTACTTCGTCTGAGGCTCGGGGCGGATGACGACCGAGACCTTCTCCCCCGCCCTCTCGAGGACGACCGGGATCTCGGCCCGGGGGGCGAGCCCGAGGTGCGTCTCGACCTCGCGCCAGGTCGTCACCGGCTTGCCGGAGAGCGCGACGACGACGTCGTCCACCCGGATCCCCGCCTTCTCGGCCGGGCTCCCGGTGTCGACGTGCTTGACGACCGGCTTCTCGTCGGCGTACTTCGGGACCGCCATGCCGATGGCGAACGCTCCCGCCGTCAGGAGGAGGGCGAGGACGAGGTTGACCATGGGCCCCGCGAGGAGGACGAGGAAGCGCTGCCAGCGGGTCCCGCGCATCGCAGGTGGGGCCTCCTCGCCGGCCACGACGTCGCTCTCGTCGGGGCCGAGCCCGATGATCTTCACGTAGCCGCCGAGCGGGACGAGCGAGATGCGGTAGTCGGTCCCGTTCCTCGTGATGCCGAAGAGGCGCTTGCCGAACCCGATCGAGAAGACCTCGATCGGGAACTTGAAGAGCCTCGCCACGAGGAAGTGCCCGAGCTCGTGGAAGAAGATCAGGAACGAGAGGACGAAGACGAAGGCGAGGATGTTCGTGGAGATCTGCATGGGGCCCTTTACCTACGCCGGAGCCGGCGCGACGGTTCGCGGGAAAGCAAGAGCCGCGCCGGAGGCGACGAGCTCGGCCGCCCGGAGGCGGGCGGTCCGGTCTGCGTCCAGGACGGCTTCGAGGGACGTCGCCGGGGAGATCCGGTGGCCCTCGAGGACCTTCTCCACGACCGTGACGAGAGAGCGGTAGGGAATCCGCCCGGCGAGGAACGCGGCCACGGCGACCTCGTTGGCGGCGTTCAGGACCGCGGGGGCCGTGCCCCCGGCCCGGAGCGCCGCGTAGGCGAGCGGGACCGCGGGGTAGCGCCTCTCGTCGAGAGGCTCGAGCTCGAGCTTCCCGAGCGAGGCGAGGTCCAGCCTCGGGAGCGGCGTCGGGACGCGTTCGGGCCAGGTCAGCGCGTAGAGGATCGGGAAGCGCATGTCGTTCGGCGAGATCTGCGCGACGACCGAGCCGTCCACCCACTCGACCATCGAGTGGATGATCGACTGCGGGTGGATGACGACGCCGAGGCGCCCGGGAGGCACGTCGAAGAGCCAGCGCGCCTCGATGACCTCGAGCCCCTTGTTCATCATCGTCGCCGAGTCGATCGTGATCTTCGGGCCCATCTTCCACGTCGGGTGCGCGAGGGCGTCCTCGATCGTGATCGCGTCGAACGTCTCGAGCGCCCGCGTGCGGAAGGGGCCGCCGGACGCCGTCAGGACGAGCCTCTCGACCTCGGACGGACGCCCGCACCGGAGCGCCTGGTGGAGGGCGCAGTGCTCCGAGTCGACGGGAAGCACCGCCGCGCCGGACGCGGCGGCGGCCGCCATCACCGCCTCGCCCGCGACGACGAGGACCTCCTTGTTCGCGAGGGCGAGGGTCTTGCCGAGCTTCACCGCCTCGTACGCCGGGGGGAGCCCCGCGGCGCCGACGACGCCTCCGAGGACGACGTCCACCTCCGGCAGCGTGGCGACGTCGACGATCCCCTGCTCGCCGTAGCCCACGCGCACGCCGGGGAACTCCCGGCGGACACGCTCCGCGTCCGAGCGCTCCTTCACGGAGACGACCGACGGGCGGAACCGCGCGATCGCGGGAAGGAGCGCCTCGAGGTTCGTCCCGGCCGACATCGAGACGACGCGGAACCGGTCGGGGAAGGCCTCGAAGACGGAGAGTGCGGACCGGCCGATCGAGCCGGTGGCTCCCAGCAGCGCGACGTTCCGGGGGGCGTTCATCGGGGACGGAGCTCCGGGAGGAGGGTCAGGATCCCGTACAGGACGGGAGAGGCGTAGAGGAGGGAGTCGAGCCGGTCGAGGAGGCCGCCGTGCCCCGGGAGGAGGCCCCCGGAGTCCTTCACCGCGCAGCTCCTCTTGAAGGTCGATTCGACGAGGTCGCCGACGACGGCGACGACCGACATGACCGCGCCGAGAAGGGCCCCCGCGGCCGCCGCGAGAGCCGGCGTGCCGGGGACCCTCGGCAGGACGAGCGCGAGGACGGCGCCGAAGGCGGCCCCGGCCACAATCTGCCCCCAGAAGCCTTCCCAGCTCTTCTTCGGGCTGACGACCGGGGCGAGCCGGCGCTTCCCGAGCTTCGTCCCGACGTAGTAGGCCGCCGAGTCGCCCGCCCAGACGATGCCGAGGAGGAAGAGGACCGTCTCCCAGCCAATGCCCCTGAGCGCGATGACGGCCGCGCCCCCGGCGCCGACGTAGAGGGTCGCGAACGACGTCGCGGCGGCCGAGCCGAGCCAGACCGGCTCGTTCGGGGCGGCGAGGAGGATGGCCGTTGGGAGGGCGATGAGGACCGCGCCCGCCGCCGACACGAGGAGCGGCAGCGAGCCGAGGTAGGCCCCGGCGAGAATCGCGGCGAAGAGGACGAAGCTCAGGGCGCGGGGCGCCAGCCACCCCGACGCCTCGACGAGCCCGTGGAACTCCCAGAGGGCCGCGCCGCAGGCGAGGGCGATGAGGATCGCCCACCCCCAGAGGGGGCCCCACACGAGGAGACCGAGGACGAGCGGGATGAGCACCGCCGCCGTCAGCTCGCGGGTTCGCTTCACGCTTCGAGCGCCGTCCGCGCGTTCGAGGCGCCCGCGGCCGCCGCCGCGGTTTCGTCCGCCTCCGACACGCCGCCGTACCGGCGCTCCCGGCGCTGGTAGTCGACGAGCGCCTCGAGGAGGTGGCGGCAGCGGAAGTCGGGCCAGAGGACCGGGGTGACGTGGATCTCCGCGTAGGCGATCTGCCAGAGGAGGAAGTTCGAGATCCTGAGCTCGCCGCTCGTCCGGATAAGGAGGTCCGGGTCGGGGAGGCCGGCCGTGTACAGGTGCCTCGCCACGGCGGCTTCGTCGATCGTCCCGGGGTCGAGGCGGCCCGCGGCGGCCTCCTTCGCGAGCGAGCGGGCGGCGTCGGTGATCTCGGCACGGCCCGAGTAGTTCAGGGCGACGCTGAAGACCATCCCCTTGCAGTTCGCGGTGGCTTCGAGTGCCAGCCCGAGCGCCGACCGGACCGAGGCGTCGAGCCCTTCCGGGCGGCCCACGACACGGAAGCGGATGTCGTTCTCGGCGAGGGTCCGGAACTCCTTCCTCAGGTACTCCTTGAGGAGGGTGAAGAGCGTGGAGACCTCGGCCTGCGGCCGCTTCCAGTTCTCGGTCGAAAAGGCGTAGAGAGTGAGGGCGTCGAGCCCGAGACGGGCGGCCGTCTCCACGGTGTCGCGAACGGCGGCCGCTCCGGCGCGGTGCCCCTCCACCCGCGGCAGGTGGCGCTGCTTCGCCCACCTCCCGTTCCCGTCCATGATGACGGCGACGTGGCGGGGAAGCCGAGCCAGATCCAGGGCGTCCAGGAGGGCGCGGTCGGGAGAGCCGGTCGGGGCGACGAGGTTCTTGTCGATCATGGGCGAAGCGCCCGCCGGGTCAGGCCCGGGCGGACTGAATTCTTCATCTTACCCTGCCCGGTAGAACACCTTCTCGAGGGTCAGGCCCCGCGCCGGAGCCGTCGGCCCCGGCCGCCGGAAGACCTCCCCCGGGGCGGTCCGGCCGAGGCCCGCCTCGAGGAGCGTGCCGACGAGGCGCCGGACCATTCCGCGAAGGAAGCCGTCCCCGACGGCGACGACGACGACGAGAGGGCCGTCCTCCTCGACGTCGAGACGGACGAGGGTCCGTACCGTGGTCTTCTTCGGCGCCCCGGCGAGCCCGAACGGGCCGAAGTCGTTCCGGCCCACGAGGCGGCCGGCCGCGAGGCGCATCGCCCCCACGTCGAGCCGGGGCGAGGCGAGGGTCTCCCGGAGCCCTTCGAAGGGCGGCAGGTGCTCTCCCCTTCGCAGCCTGTAGACGTAGCGTTTTCCGAGGGCGTCGAAGCGCGCGTGCCAGCCGGGCGTGGCTTCGGAAGCCGAGAGAACCCTGACGTCCCAGGGAAGGAGAGCGTTGAGCCCCCGGCGCATGCCCGCGACCGGCACTCGGGGGGCCTGCGGCGGCAGGTCTACGTGGGCCACCTGGCCGTCCGCGTGCACCCCGGCGTCCGTCCGGCTCGCCCCCTGGATGCGCAACCCGATGCCGTGCATCCGGGAGAGCGCGTGCTCCACGGTCGCCTGGACGGTCCGGGGGGTGCCGCCCCCGTCGCGGACCGCATCCTGCGCCTGCCATCCCTCGAAGTGGGTCCCGAGGTACGCGAGGTCGAGCCGCACTCTCCGCGCCGGGCCCGGCGGACCCTCCGGCCCCTCGTCGTCCCTCACCCGCCCATCATAGGGTCGTCTCCCGCGGTATCCTCGAACAGCGTTCCTCCC
>CALMDF010000289.1 GCA_937864895.1 uncultured Holophagales bacterium
CGCGCTTGGCGTCCGCCGCGGCCTTCGTGTGCTTGATGGTGCTCCACTTGGAATGTCCGGACATGCCTCACCTCGCCGTGCCCTGCGCGCATCTTACCACATGGGCGCCCCGGACCCCGAACGAACGGATCCCTCCGCGCCGCGGCGGCCGGGACCGATCCGGGCTCTTCCGGGAATCGGCGGCTCGGCTCAGAACGTGTAGCGGAACCCGATCTGGAGCGTCGCGCCGCCGTACTTGAGGCTCCCGCCCCTGACGTAGTACAGGCCGGGATCGGCGACGCCGTCGGGAGAGACCGGCACGAAGCCCTCCACGTCGGCGTAACCCTCGTTGTAGTCGCTCATCTCGGAGATCAGGAGGAACTCGCAAGCCGAGACCGGGACCGGCGTGGCGGTTGGGGAAGCGACCGTCCCGCAGAGGCCCGGCATCGCCTCGACGAGCTGGCCCCCCGAGTAGAACGACACCGGGTTCACGAGGAGACCCCCGTCCACGATCCCCGACGACGGGATGTACCACGGTCCGTACTGGGCCGTCACCGCCGGATCGCCGAGCGTGGCCTGCCGGGCCGGGACCGAGATGCCGAGGCTGGACGACCCGTTGAAGCCGAGAAAGAACGTCCGGTTGGCGCTCTCGTAGCGAAGGTCCGCGTACACCGCCCAATTCCGCTTCACGGCGTACTCGAACCCTCCGATCACGTGCCACTCCAGGTAACTCGGCGCCTCGACCCGGGCGCCGGTCATGCCGACGTACTCGGTCGGGAAGGTGGGAACGGTGTTGAGGTAGTCCATCAGCGTCGTCTGACCGCCGCTCAGACTGTCGATGATCCCGGAGACGCGGTCCAGATCGTCGCTCGGCTCGAATCCGACCAGCGTGTAGCCCCCTCCGATGCCGAGATACGGGTTGAACGCCGCCTTCGGCCGGAAGCGGACGATCGCCGAGAGATGGATCGGGATCGACTCGATCTCGCCGGCCATGAAGTTGTAGACCGTGTACTTGTACCGCTCCTCGAGATCGATCTGCAGGCCGCTGAACTGGGCCTGCATCTCGACGTCCCCGACGTCTCCCCGCTGATAACCCACCGACGCCTCGACCAGGAAGAAGCGGTTGACGGCGTACTGCCCCGTCACGCTCATCCGGTCGGCGGCGCGCATCTGGAACTGCCCCAGGGCTGCGTTGTCGTTCCTGGGGTCCTCGAATTGCGTGAACCACTCCGCGTTCTCGTCCACGACGGTGAGGATGTTCGCGGAGTCGCTGGGCAGGTTGTCGCGGCTGTTGTGCTGTCCGAGGGAGAAGCCGATGCGAAACTTCTTCTCGACCTCCTCGGCCGTCGCCGGCAGCGACCCCAGGACCGCGACGACCAACGAAACCGCCAGCAGCGGCCGGAAGCAAGGTCTCCTCACGTCGAACCTCTCCGCCTACCGGACGGACCCCCGCGCCAAGAGGGGCACGGCACCGGGTCTCCGATCAAGAAGAAACTTATACGACGGCGCCGCCCCGAGGGTCAAGGTCTCGGTCCCCGCGTTGCTGCGGATCTTCCGCGCCGCCCTTTCCGCCCCCCGAAAAGAGAAGGGGGCCCGCCTCTCGGCGGGCCCCCTTGAGAGCGATCCCGGCAACGTCCTACTCTCCCACGCAGTTGCCCACGCAGTACCATCGGCGCTGAGGGGCTTAACGTCCGTGTTCGGAATGGGAACGGGTGTGACCCCCTCGCTATGGTCACCGGGAAAATCGAATCGTCGGGTCCGCGCGATGCACGCGGGATGAAAAATGAAGACAAAGTCTATGGTCAAGCCTCACGGCCGATTAGTACCGGTAAGCTCAATGCGTTGCCGCACTTACACCTCCGGCCTATCAACGTCGTAGTCTTCGACGGGCCTGATGGGGATACCTGATCTTGGAGAGGGCTTCACGCTTAGATGCTTTCAGCGTTTATCCGTTCCGAACATAGCTACCCAGCGGTGCCGTTAGCACGACAGCTGGTACA
>CALMDF010000290.1 GCA_937864895.1 uncultured Holophagales bacterium
CTCCCAAACCTCGCAAACTCCGAACCTCACCTCAATCCTCGAGAGGCGGCCGTCGCGACCGGGAGCGCCCGCCCCCTCACCTTCGTGAACCGGAGCGCGCGCACCGGGACCTCCCCGAGCCTGGCCGCGGCCTCGCCGAGCGTCAGGAAGGACGTGCCGTCGGACGCCCAGGCCTCGAGCTGCCTCGCGAAAAGGCCGGCGAAGGCCCGCCCCCCTTCGAGCTCCGTGTGAATCGAGTGGACGCTCAACCCCGGCGCGCCGGCCACGGCGCGGCGGAGGTGCTCGACGGTCCCCTCCCGGCCGCCCCCCCGGAACTCCTCCCACGAGAGGAGCTCGTCGAGGGTCGGGAGCGTCGAGGGGACCTCGACGAGGGCGGCGGGCGCGCCGTCGGCGCGGAGCGGCCGGAACGGGACGCCGCCGCGCGTGTCCGAGGCGACGCGGATTCGCCGCGCCTCGTACGCCTCGACGGAGAGGCCGTTCGCCGTCCAGCCCGGCGCCCCCGCGACCTCGGCGGGGCGCCCGAAGACCTCCGCGAACCTCTCCGCCGCGCGGCCGAACGTCTCGAACACCTCCGCGCGCCCCATCCGCGGCAGCCGGTCGTGCCAGTCGACGTGGTCCCAGGCGTGGACGCCGCACTCGTGGCCGGCGGCGAGCGCCTCGCGCATCCTCGCGACGGCCTCCCTCCTCGTCCCGATGTCGGGGGCGGGGAGGAGGGTCCCGTAGAGCATCGTCCGAAGGCCGTACGAGGCGGCGGGCGAAGCGCTCATGACCTTCTTCACGAAGCCGCGCCGGAAGACCCTCTTCACGGCCTTTCCCGTCGAGTCGGGCCCGAGCGAGAAAAGGAACGTGGCCCGTGCGCCGTGCCGGGCGAGGAGGTCGAGGAGGCGGGGAACCCCTTCGACCGTCCCGCGGAGGGTGTCGACGTCGACCTTCAGGACGAGGCGCGGGCCGGAGACGCTACACCTCGTGCTTCGCCCGCCCCGTGAGGTAGAAGTCGAGGGTTTTCCCGAGGCCCGTCGGGAAGTCCGTCGCGGGCGACCAGCCGAGGCACTCCTTCGCCTTTCGGATCGACGGGACGCGCATCGTGATGTCCTGGTAGTTCTCGCCGTAGTAAAGCGCCGAGGAGACCTCGACGATCCTGGCGCCGCGCGCGCGGGCGGCGAACTCCGGGTAGGTCCCGACGGCGGCGAGGAGCTGCTGCGCAAGCTCGCGGATGGAGAGGTTGGCGGCGGGGTTGCCGATGTTGAAAATCTGGCCGTCCGCGCAGCCGTTCTCGTTGACGAGGATCTTCATGAGGCCGTCGATCCCGTCCTCGACGTACGTGAAGCAGCGCCTCTGGTGCCCGCCGTCCACGAGCTGGATCGGGACGCCGTAGAGGACGTTGTGGAGGAACTGGGTCAGGACACGGCTCGACCCTTCCTTCGGCGCGTCGACGTCGTCGAGGTGCGGCCCGTACCAGTTGAAGGGACGGAAGAGGGTGAACCGGAGCCTGTTCGCGTTTCCCATCGCCCAGATGACCCGGTCGAGGAGCTGCTTGGAGGCCGAGTAGATCCACCGCTCCTTGCGGATCGGGCCGTAGACGAGGGTCGAGGAGTCCTCGTCGAACTCGCCGTCGGGGCACATGCCGTAGACCTCCGACGTCGACGGGAAGACGACTCTCCTGTCGTACCGGGCCGCCATCCTGACGATCCGGAGGTTCTCCTCGAAGTCGAGCTCGAAGACGGAGAGGGGGTTTCTGACGTAGGTCGCGGGCGTCGCGATCGCCACGAGCGGGAGGACGACGTCACACTTCTTGACGTGGTACTCGATCCATTCGCGGCTGATCGCGATGTCTCCCTCGAGGAAGCGGAAGCGCTTCTCGCCGAGGAACTCCTCGATCCGGTCGCTCCCGACGTCGAGGCCGAAGACCTCCCAGTCGGTGGTCGTGAGGATCCGGCGGGTGAGGGCGTTTCCGATGAAGCCGTTGACTCCGAGGACGAGGACGCGCATCGCGCCTTTTCGTCCGGCTCAGCCCCGGGCCAGGACCCAGGAACGGAAGGCGGTCTCGTTCATGTCCGGCTGCCCCTCGGGTCGCGCCTGGAGGATCTCCACGGGGCGGTCGTCGCCGCAGAAGACGATGACCGACTTCTCGGTCAGCTCGACCTTCCCCGGAAACGTGTCGTGCCCGCCGTAGCCGGAGAGGCGGGTCTTCCAGATCGTCACCCTCGGTCCGAACAGGTCGGTGAAGGCTCCCGGCCACGGGCGCGTCACGGCGCGGACGAGATCGTGCACCTCGTGCGCCGGCCGGAACCAGTCGACGAGCCCGTCCTCGGGCTTCCGGCCGCCGTAGTACGAGCCCACGCCGAGGTCCAGCTGGAACCGCGGGGCCGTCCCCGCCTTCAGCAGCGGCCAGCTCCTCGAGAGAACGGTCACCGCGGCCTCGGTGACGCGGCGGGCCACGGTGAGGGCGTCGTCGTCGGGACCGATCGGGACCTGCTCCTGGTCGACGAGATCCCCGGCGTCGGGCTTGTCCGTCATGTAGTGGAGAGACGCGCCCGTGACCGTCGCCCCCTTCAGAATCGCCCAGTTCACCGGCGAGCGGCCCCGGAAGGCGGGAAGCAGGGAGCCGTGCATGTTGAGGGCTCCCCGGGTCGGGATCGCGAGGACCCGCGCCGGGATCATCTTCCGGAAATAGAACGAGAAGAGGAACTCGGGCGCCGCCGCCCGGATCACGGCCTCCTCGGACGCCGCGTCGAGGGCGTCGACGAGCTTCACGGGAACCCCCCGCTCCTTCGCGAGGTCGGCGACCGAATCCCACCACCGCTCCTCGCCGGGGGCGTCGGGGTGGGTGTAGACGAGGCGCACGGGCTCCCCGGCGTCGAGGAGCCACTTCGTGCAGCGATGCCCGACGTCGCCGTAAGCGGCGATCACGATTCCGCTCATGCGTCACCTCCGCCCGCGTGGACGCGGCGGACGAGGAAGCGCGGCCGGCCGCGCACCTGCTGGTAGATCCGCCCGACGTACTCGCCGACCATTCCCACTCCCGCCATGATGACTCCCATCACGAGGAAGGCGAGGGCGAAAAGCGTGAAGACCCCCTCCAACTCGGAGCCGACGACGAGGCGGCGGACGAGGAGGAAGACGCCGAAGGAGAAGCCGGCGAGGGCCGTCAGGAAGCCGAGGAGCCCGAAGAGCTGGAGAGGGACGACGGAGAACCCCGTCATGAGGTCGAAGTTGAGCCTCACGAGCTCGTGGACGGAGTACTTCGAGTCGCCTTCGGCCCGCTCCTCGTGGGCGACGTCGATCTCCACGGGCCTGCGGGCGTAGATCTGCGCGAGGGCCGGGATGAAGGTCGAGACCTCGTCGGAGGCGGTCATCGCCTCGACGACGTCCCGGTGGTACCCGCGCAGCATGCAGCCGTAGTCGCCGAGGCGCATCCCGGTCATGAGCGCCGTCGTCCGGTTGACGAGGCGCGAGGCCGCCTTCCGGAAAAGGCTGTCCCGCCGCTTCGCCCGCACCGTCCCGACGACGTCGTAACCCTCGTCCATCTTCGCGACGAGCCTCGGGATCTCCTCGGGAGGGTTCTGCAGGTCGGCGTCGAGCGTGACGACGTACTCGCCGTCCGTCTCGCCGAAGGCCGCCATGATCGCCATGTGCTGGCCGGCGTTCCGGAGGAGCTCGACCGCCTTCACCCGGCCCGGGAAGTCGTGCGCGGCCAGCTTGAGGAGGGCGAGGGACCGGTCGCGCGAGCCGTCGTCCACGAAGACGACCTCCCAGGGCCGGCCCATCCCCTCGAGGACCGGGACGAGCCTCGGGAGGAGAAGCGGAAGCGACGTCTCCTCGTTGTAGACGGGGATGACGATCGACACCTTCCGGGCGACGACAGCAGGTCTCGTCACGGGCCTACGATTCTAGGGGAGAGCGGCCTCCCGGGCGGGGCTTCCGCCCGGGCCCCCTTCCGGCCCCTTCACGAGCGGTTCGCCACGAGGAGGAACTTCCCGTTCGGGGTCACGGCGAGGACCTGCGGCACCGAGAGCCCGAGAGCGGGGTTCCCGAAGTCCGTGAGGTGCTGGAAGTGGACGATGCAGAGGACCCGGGCCGGGGAGCGCCACTTCCGGGCGAACTCCTCCTCGGAAAGGTACAGGCCCGCCTTCCCCGCCTCCTCGCGTCCGAAGTCGAGCTCGCTCCAGCCGAGGTCGACGAGCGGCGTCAGGCGTTTCACGTAGAAGGCGGGGGCCTGGAGGTAGGCGCCACGCTGGACGAGGACGTCGTCGGGGCGCAGCTCGCGCTTCAGGGCGGAGACGAGGGGCCACGGCGTTATCGACCGGGCGACCGAAGGCAGCGCGAGGACGAGGGCGGCCACGAGGCCGAGCCACGGCCCCGCCGTCGACAGGGCGAGCCGTTCCGTCGAGAGCGGGCGGTGCAGGTTCCGGGAGTCCCCGCGGACGGGCAGGAGGTTCAGGAGCGCCCCGGCGGCGAGGCTCGCCGTGGCGAAGAGGGCCTGCGGCACCACGCCGTAGCGGGCCGCCACGCCCCCCCCGAGGCCGTAGGCGGCGAGGGAGCCGGCGAGCACTCCGAAGAAAAGGCCCGCGACGTACCGCTCGTGCCGGAAGGCGGCCCCCCGCTGCCGGGCCTTCTCGAGGCCGAGCGCGAGGAGGACCGCGACGGCCGGCCAGACCGGGAGGATGTAGGGGACGAGCTTCGAGCGCGAGAGCGAGAAGAAGAAGAGGACGAGGATCCAGTAGACGTGGAGGAACGCTTCCGCCCCGCGCTCCCGCCACTCCCCGCGGCGGATCGACGGGAAGGCGCCGGCGAGGCGGCCGAGGTACGGCGTCCACGGAGCGAGGCCGAAGACGAGGACGAAGACGAAGAGGAGCGGCTTCCCGCTCCGGCGGTGTCCGGTCTCGAAGTAACGCCGGAAGTGCTCCCCGACGACGTAGAAGTCGAACCACTCCCCGTCTCGCCGGGCGATTGCGAGGTGCCACGGCAGGACGAGAGCGAGGAAGAGTACGAGCGGGCCCGGCGAGAAGAGCTTCGGGACCAGGGGCAGGCGCCGAGAGAGGAACGCCCAGACGAGGATCGCCCCCCCCGGCAGGACGAGGCCGACGAGGCCCTTCAACATCACGGCGGCGGCGCAGGAGAAGTGCAGGACGTAGAGGGCGGCCCGGGCGCGGGGCCGGTCTCCCGCCTTTTCGTGCTCCTGGAACGAGGCGAAGGCGAAGGCCGCCGTGCCGAGGGCGAGGGAGAGGGGGGTGTCGATGATGTTCAGCCGGGCGAGCGCGACGACGAGGAGCGAGGTCGCGACGACGAGCCCTCCGAGGAGGGCGACCCTCTCGCCGTAGCGGCGCCGCGCGAAGAAGACCGTCACGAGGACCATCCCGGCGGCCGAGAGCTTGACGGGGAGGCGCGCGGCCACCTCCGTCTCGCCGAACAGGGACATCGACGCCGCGACCGCCCAGTAGTGCAGCGGCGGCTTCTCGTAGTAGCGGAACCCGTTCAGGCGGGGTGCGACGAGGTCCCCCGTCGCGAGCATCTCCCGCGGGATCTCCGCGTAGCGCGCCTCGTCCGGCTCGAAGAAGGGCGTGTGGCCGGTCTCGACGACGAGGAGCGCGACCGCGATCGCGAGGAGGGCCCAGAGGGCGACGCGCGAGGCGGCCGGAAGGGGCTCGCTCCGGAACCGCATCCCGCTCGTCAGGTACGAGTCCAGGAGACCCCTCCCTCGGTGGCCCAGGACCGCTCCGGGGCCCAGATCCCGGCTTCGGTCCGCGCCGAGTCGACTCGGAAGCGGCAGGCGCCGCGCCAGTAGTCGTAGGGCGTCCCGTTCCGCGCGTGGACCGCGACGTCCAGGAGGTAGGTTCCGGGGCCGAGGTCGCACCGGGCGATCGTCAGGCGGACCCGCGCCGGCCCGTCGAAGACCGCGGGCTCGAGGCCGTCGATCTCGGTGTTCGACCCGTGGATGCAGACGTCCTCGGGCGTGAAGAGCCCGATGCCGAAGACGAAGTCCGAGAGGGGGCGCGCGGGCGAGGCCGAGATCTCCACCGTCACCGCCTCCCCGGTCCGGAACGAGTAGCGCTCGCCCCCTTCGGAGCCGAGGAGGCGGACCTCGTCGATCGTCGCGGAGCGGTCTCCCCAGCGGCGCGCCCTCTCGGCCGGCGCGGGCGCGGCCTCGCCCCCGGCCTCCTCCGGCGGGGAGCCGGGCGTCGCCGCCGCCGTCTCGCCCCGGAGCGCTTCCTGCCCGGCGGCGTGCTCGGCGAGGAGACGCGTCCCCTCGCCCGCAGAGACGTCGAGCCGGTAGGCCGCGAGCATCTCCCGCGGGTCGCCGAGCCCCGCGGAACGCCCTCCCGAGAGGTAGAGGACGCGGTCGCAGATCTCCTCCACGAGGACGAGCGAGTGAGAGACGAAGAAGATCGTCTTCCCTCTCGCCGAGAACTCCTTGATCGTGTCGAGGCAGCGCCGCGCGAACGCCTCGTCTCCGACGGCGAGGACCTCGTCGACGACGAGGACCTCCGGGTCGACGTGGACCGCGACCGCGAAGCCGAGCCTCACGTACATCCCGGACGAGTACGTCTTCACCGGCTCGTCGATGAACCCGGAGAGGCCGGAGAACTCGACGATGGACGGGAGCTTCCTCTCGATCTCGCGGCGCGTGAGGCCGAGCATGACGCCGTTGATGACGACGTTCTCGCGCCCCGAGATCTCGGGGTGGAAGCCGGCCCCGAGCTCGATGAGGGCGGAGACCTTGCCGTCGACCCGGAGCGTCCCCGAGGTCGGCTTGAAGAGGCCGGCGACGAGCTTCAGGAGCGTCGACTTCCCGGAGCCGTTCGCGCCGATGACGCCGAACGTCTCCCCCCGCTTCACGTCGAAGCTGACCCCCGAGAGGGCCTGGACGGTCTCGGACGGCTCGAGCGCCTTCCCGAGGCCCCGCCCGAGGAGCGCCGACTTCAGCGACCCGAAGGAGCGCGAGCGGCCCCAGCGCCTGTAGACCTTCGAGAGGTCGCGCGCCTCGACGGCGACGGGAGAGCGCACGCTCACACCGCCTCCGCGAAGGAGTCGCGCAGGCGGTGGAAAAAGCTCCAGCCGGCGGCGAGCGCGACGAGGGAGACGGCCGTCGCGGCCCCCCAGGTGGAGAGGGGCGCGAAGCGCCCGTAGAAGAGCGCGTCCTGCCAGGCGGCGAAGAGGGGCGCGAGGGGGTTCCAGGCGAGGAGCCCGGTCACGCCGCCCTTCGGGAGGTCCTTCAGCGTGTAGAGGATCGGCGTCGCGAAGAAGAGGACCGAGAGGACGGTCTGGAGGAGGTCCTTCACGTCGCGGAAGTGGACGGTGAGGGCCGAGAGGAAGAGGCCGGTGCCGAAGAGGAGGGCGGCCTGAAGGAGCATCAGGACCGGCACCTGCAGGAGGGCCCAGCCCAGCGGGACGGGCGTGCCGAACGCGCCGAGCGCGCCGGCGACGAGCGCCGCCAGGAGGACCGGGAGGGCGAGCAGGAAGTGGACGCCCTGCGCGAGGACGGCGACCGCGGGGAGGACCTCCGCCGGGAAGAGGATCTTTCGCAGGAGGGCGCCGTGCGTCAGGAGGGATGAGGAGGCGTCGGTGATCGAGGCGGAGAGCCAGTTCCACGGGAGGAGGCCGCAGAAGAGGAAGAGGGCGTAGGGCGTCGTCGACGGGCTCCGGTTCGGGAGGAGGAGCTGGAAGACGAGCGTGTAGACCGCGAGCATGAGGAGGGGGTTCAGGAGCGACCAGAAGAACCCCAGGACGCTGCCGCGGTAGCGCGCCTTCATCTCCCGCGCCACGAGGACGCCGACGAGCGCCCGGTGGCGCCAGAGGTCGCGAAGCCGCTCCATCCCGGTCGTCGATGATACGCGGCGCTGCGGGGCCCCTTTCCCATCCCGCCGGGCCGGCGCGGCGTAGTGTCGGGGCATGGGAGCCAGGGTCGAGGTCGAGGGGGTCCGGAAGGCCTTCGGGAGCGGCGGAGAGGGAGTCGTCTCCGAGGCTCTCGCGGGAGTCTCCTTCGCGATCGGGAGCGGCGAGTTCGTGGCCCTCCTCGGCCCCTCGGGCTGCGGCAAGTCGACGCTCCTGAACCTCCTCGGCGCGCTCGACCGCCCGACCTCGGGCCGGGTCCTCGTGGACGGCGGCGACCTGGCCCTCCTCACGGAGCCCGGGCGCGACCTCTACCGGAGGAGGACCGCCGCGACGGTCTTCCAGTTCTTCAACCTCCTGCCGACGATGACGTCGCTCGAGAACGTCGCGCTCCCCCTCCTCCTCGACGGTGTCCCGCCCGGCGAGGCCGACGCCCGCGCGGCCTCGACCCTGGCCGAGGTGGGCCTCTCGGGGAAGACGGGCTCCTACCCATGGCAGCTCTCCGGGGGGCAGATGCAGCGCGTCGCCGTCGCGCGCGCGCTCGTCGTCTCTCCCGCCCTCCTCCTCGCCGACGAGCCGACGGGGAACCTCGATTCGCGCACGGGCGCGCAGGTCCTCGACCTCCTCGGAGGTCTCGTGGCCGGGCGTGGCGTGACCATCGTCCTCGCGACGCACTCGGCCGACGCGGCGGCGCGCGCGGGGCGCGTCCTCTCCCTGCGCGACGGGCTCCTCGAAGCGTGAGCCGGACCGGTCCGCTCCTCGCTCCGCTCCTCCTCCGCCCTCTCCGCCGCGACCGGGCGCGTTTCGCCCTCACGGTCGCCGGGATCGCCGTCGGCGTCGCGACGATGGCGTCGATCCTCCTCGCGAATGCGTCGGTCCTCGCCTCGTTCGCCGCGACGGTCGACCTCGTCGCCGGCAAGGCCTCCCTCACGGTCCTCGCCGACGGGCCCGGCATCCCCGAGGAGACGCTCGAGCGCCTCGCCTGGCTCCGCCCCCTCGGCGTGGCCGTCGTCCCCGCCGTCAGCCAGACGGCCGCGCTCGCCGGCGGCGGAGGCGACGTCGTCGAGGTCCTGGGGATCGACCCCGTCACCGACCCGTCGGTGCGCGGGGAGAGCCTCGTCGTCGAGGGGGCGACGCTCGACCGCCTCCTCGGGATCTTCCGGAAGGACTCCGTCCTCGTGCCGGCTGCGCTCGCCGCGCGGCTCGGTCTCGTCGAGGGCTCGGACCTCGGGATCCTCGCGGGGGGCTCGGCGCGAACGCTCCGCGTCGCCGGGATCGTCCGGCTCGAGGGGCCCGCGCGCGGAGCGCTCGGGTCCCTCCTCCTCACGGACGTCGCCACCGCCCAGGAGCTCTTCCTCCGCGAGGGGTTCCTCGACCGGATCGACCTCGTCCTCCCGGAGGGGTTCACGGACCAGGAGAAGCGCGCTCTCGAGGAATCCGTGAGGGAC
>CALMDF010000291.1 GCA_937864895.1 uncultured Holophagales bacterium
CACGTCGTCGAGAAGGGCGGCACGCTCGGGGCGATCGCGAAGAAGTACTACGGCAAGGCGAGCGCCTACCCGAAGATCTTCGAGGCGAACCGGGACGTCCTCGACGACCCGGACCTCATCAGGCCGGGCCAGAAGCTCCGCATCCCCGACTGAGCGGCCCTCGCCCTACGCGGCCAGCCCCTTCGCCTTCGCGAGGGCGCGGACCTTCTCCATCGCCTCGGCCGCCCTCGCCGCCGCGAGGGCGGCGTCGTTTCGGAAGCCCTCGGCGAGCTCCGCGTCGCCGATGCCGGGGAGGTTGATCCGCACGTTCGCGAGGGCCCCCTCGACGGCCGAGGAGAGGAGGAGCGCCGCGACGAAGGCGTCGGAGGCGCAGTTCGGGTTCCCCTTCTCGAGGACGACGGGGGCCGTCGCGATCGCCTCCATCGAGAAGAAGGCGGTCTGCATCGGGACGGTCGTCGCGAGGACCGTCGCGTCGTCGATCGCCTTCTTCCGGGCGGCCTTCTCCTCCGGCGACTCCTTCGGCAGCTTCCGCGCCGAGACGATCGCGTCGTAGGCCCGGGTGTCCTCGTCGACGAGGCCGAGGAGGGTGTCCCGCTGCGCGTCCGTCGCCGAGGCGATCCGCTCCAGGTCCTCCCAGGAGTCGCGGTACTTCTCCCTGCCGAGGGTGAGGCGGCAGACCATCCCGAGGAGCGCGGCCCCCATGGCGCCGGCCGCGGCCG
Source organism: uncultured Holophagales bacterium (assembly GCA_937864895.1). Taxonomy (GTDB): domain Bacteria; phylum Acidobacteriota; class Thermoanaerobaculia; order UBA5066; family UBA5066; genus UBA5066. The sequence goes on from CALMDF010000291.1 coordinate 720, forward strand.
AGGCGGAGCCGCCTCCGGGAGCGGGGGCGTCGGAGGCGAGGGAGGCGCTGAAGTCGCGGACGGAGAGGGCGACGAGGTCGGTCAAGAGGGTCCTCCTGGTGCGTTCTGCGGGAGCCGTTCAGTCTGCCACGCGACGCGCGTCGCGCACGACGAGGCGCCCCGAGGCGACGACGTCGGTCACGGGGTTCACGCCGTAGTGGTAGACGAGGTGCTCGAGGCTCGGCCCGTCGACGAGGACGACGTCGGCCGCCTTGCCGGGCTCCAGGGAGCCGCGACGGGCCGCCTCGCCGACGGAGGCCGCCGCGTTCAGCGTCATCGCCGTGAGGGTCTCCTCCACGGTGAGCCCCATCCCGATCGTCGCGAAGAAGGCGACGGCCGGAAGCGACTCGGTGTAGGAGGATCCGGGGTTGCAGTCGGTCCCGAGGGCGACGGCGACCCCCGCCGCGATCATCTCGCGCGCCGGGGCGTAGCGGTTCATCCGGAGGAAGACCGAGGTGCCGGGGAGGAGCGTCGCGACGACGCCCGCCTTCGCCATGGCGTGGATGCCGTCGGGCTGGGTGAAGAGGAGGTGGTCGGCCGAGAGGGCCCCCACCTCGGCCGCGAGGCGCGCTCCCCCGAGGGGCGTCAGCTCGTCGGCGTGGAGGCGGGGAAGGAGGCCGTGGGCCTTTCCTGCCTCCAGGATCCGGCGCGACTCGTGGAGGTCGAAGACGCCGTGCTCGCAGAAGACGTCGACGAAACGGGCCCCGTCGGCGGCGAGGGCCGGAAGGATCTCGCCGCAGCACTCGTCGACGTAGCGCGCCTTCAGCGCGGCCGAGCCGCGCCGCTCGAGCGGCACCTCGTGTCCCGGGAGGGCCGTCGGCGCGACCCCGACGGGGTGGCCGGCGGCAGCGGCGAGGAGGGCGGCGAGCTGCTTTCTCTCGGTGGCGAGGTCGAGGCCGTAGCCCGTCTTCGCCTCGCAGTACGTCGTCCCGTGGAGGAGCATCCGGTCGAGCCGCTGTCGCGTCACGAGGGTCAGCTCCTCGACGGAGGCGTGGCGCGTCGCCGCGACCGTGGAGACGATGCCGCCGCCGGCCGCGGCGATCTCGGCGTAGGTCTTCCCCTTGAGCCGCTCGTTGAACTCGTTCTCGCGATAGCCCGCCCAGGGGAGGTGCGTGTGCGGGTCGACGAATCCGGGGAGGGCGGTCTTCCCGCGGCCGTCGAGGACGACGTCGTCCGCCCGGGGCGCCTCGCCGTTCGCGAGGACGTAATCGGCGTCCGCTCCGGCCCACGCGACGAGGCCGCCTTCCACGACGAGGGCGGCGTCCTCGATCCGGGAGAGCCGCCCCTGGTCGGCGCCCGTCCTCGCCGCGCTCCCCAGGGGGGTGGCGAGCTGGGAGAGGTGGCGGACGACGAGACGGCTCAGACGGCCTCCCCGTCCTTTCGCTTCGGCCTCATCACCGACACGGAGTGGTCGAGGTCCTCCTCCTCCTTGTCGAAGTTGAGGACCTGCTGGAACATGTCGAGCATCCCCTGGAGCTTGAGGTGGAAGTTCTTCCGCTCCACCCGGAGCTCGCGGATCCGCTTCTCCTTCTCCGCCGACTTCTCGAGCGCCTGCTGGACGATTCGGTCCGCGTGCCGGTTGGCCTCGGCGAGGATCCGCTCCGCCTCCCGCTCCGTGTCGGAGCGCAGGACCTCGGCGTTCCTCTGGGCCATGAGGAGCGTCTCCTTGAGGGACGCCTCCGACTCGCGGTGCCGGGCGACCTCGTCCTTGAGGCGGGAGTTGTCGCGCTCGAGCTCGTCGAGCGTCCGCATGAGCTCCTCGAGATCGTCGGCGACGAGCTCGAGGTAATGCGCGACCTCGTTCCGGTCGAGCCCGCGGAAGCGGATCGGGAACGTCCGCTTGCGGATGTCCAGGGGGCTCACGTTGGGTCTCATCGCCCTCATTCTAGACGCCTTCCGGCGTCCCTCGAGGTCCGGGACCGCCCGATTCCCTGCAGTGGACGCGGCCGCGCCGGTCTTCGACGACTGTGAAGCGGCGTCGCCGGAGGGGATTCCATCGGCGGCGGAACGGGCGGACGCCTCCACCGCCCCCCCCGCGCATCGACCTCACGAAGAGCCACGCCACGGGGAGACCCCCGAGGAGGAAGACGAGCTGCGCGAGGGACCGGGACGTCTCCAGCTCCCCGAAAACGACGAGGACGAGCGCGAGGAGGGCGAAGCCCCTCCGCGTCATCGGGAGGATCCCGAAGAGGTTCGCCGGAAGGCGGGGGCCGAGGAGAGCCCACGCCACGATCATCGCGGTGAGGAGGCCCGAGAGCCCGGCCCCCGCGACGGAGCCCGCCCGCGGGAAGAGGAGCGCGACCCCGCAGCCGAGGACCGCCGAGGCGACGACGGAGGAGAGGACGAAGAGCCCGAAGCGCCGCGAGCCGAACGTCGTCTCCAGCTCCCAGCCGAACATCCAGAGGATGAGGAGGCCGAAGAGGACGTTGAAGATCCCCATGACGACGAGCGGGTACGTGACGAGGCGCCAGAGCTCGAGGGCCGGCCAGATCCGCTCCGGGAAGACGGTGAGGAGGAGCATCGGCGCGAGGCGCAGGAGCCCGGCGAGGTAGCCCGCCGCCGTGAGGACGAGGAGGGCGCGGGTGACGTTCGGGAGGAGCGACCACCCGGGCGGGCCGGCGAAGACGACGCGCCTCTCGGGCGTGTTCCAGCTCATCGCCGCGAGCGTAGCAGGCTCACGCGCGGGACCCGAAGAGGGCCGTCCCGACGCGGACGACGGTCGCCCCCTCCTCCACGGCGGCCTCGAAGTCGTCGCTCATCCCCATCGAGAGGCCGGCGAGCCCGAGCGACCCCGCGAGCTCGCGGAGGGATGCGAAGTGGGGACGCGTGTCCCCCGGGGGCGGGATCGCCATCAGGCCCGAGAGATCCAGCCCGGGGAGGGCCCGGACGACCTCGACGAGGGCGGGAGCCTCCGCGGCGGAGACGCCCGCCTTCGTCGCCTCGCCGCCCGTGTTCACCTCGACGTAGACGGCGAGGCGCCGCCCCTCGTTCGCCGCTGCGCGGGCGAGGCGCCGGGCGAGGTCGGCCGAGTCGACGGCGTGGAGGACGTCCGCGAGCCGGGCCGCCTTGTTCGCCTTGTTCGACTGGATCGGGCCGACGAGGTGCCTCACCGCGCCGGCAGGGAGACCCGGGAACTTCGTCTCGGCCTCCTGTACCCGGTTCTCCCCGAAGTGGCGGACCCCCGCTTCGTACGCCGCGAGGAGGTCGGCGAGGGGCTTCGTCTTCGTGACGGCAACGAGGGTCACCGAGGCCGGGTCCCTCCCCGCCCGCCGGGCGGCGGCGTCGATTCGCGCGCAGATCCCGGCGAGGCTGGCAGCGATCTCGGCGACCCGGCTCATCCCCGCCGCCTCACGGTGAAGGCCGGCCGGCCTTCACGGCAGGCCGTGGCCGTCCCAGTAGAGGATCCGCTTGCAGCTCTCGCACTGCAGGATCTCCCGCGAGAGGCGCAGGTCGGAGAGGAGCTGCGGCCGGAGCCGGACGTTGCACGAGGAGCAGGCGGCGGTCTGGCTCGCCACCATCGCGACGCGCGCGACGGCGACGCCGTGCCGCATCTTCGCGATCCGGTCGA
>CALMDF010000292.1 GCA_937864895.1 uncultured Holophagales bacterium
TTCTCGACGAGCGCGAACCCCGCTCCCACCGCGAACCCGAGGATGGCCGCGTCGACGAGGAAGCCGATCCGCTTTCGGGCGAGGAGAAAGACGAGCGGCAGCGCCTTCAGGAGCTCCTCGGTGACCGGCGCAAGGTAGCGCGAGAGGGTCACGTCGGAAATCAGAGCGCTGTCCAGGATGAGGCCGTGCAGCCGCGCGCCGACGAAAGCCGCCAACGCGCCCGCCAGGATCAGCCGGACGACGGACCGGATCGGCACGAGCTTGAAACTGTCCATGAGGACGAGCACGCCTAGAAACGCGAGGACCGGCACCAGCGCGAGGGCGGCGTTGAGCATGTGCGGATTCATGATAATACTCGTCGCCCAGAATGACGTTCGAACCAGCACAGCTCTCGCTGTCCGTCGCCGGCTCGAGCTCCGGCATCGAGCGCGTGTGCGAGTCGTTCGAGACGTTCTCCTCGGCCCACGCCCTCCCGGACGACGTGCGGCGCTCGATCCAGGTCGTCCTCGACGAGCTCCTGTCGAACACCGTCCGCTGCGGGAAGGTCGGCGAAAGGCCCCTCACGATCGAGGTCGGCTTCCGCCTGGAGCCGGATGCGCTCCGGGTCGAGATCCTCGACGACGGGACGCCGTTCAACCCCCTCGAGAGAGAGGCCCCGGACACGACGCTGCCCCTCGAGCAGCGGCCCGTGGGCGGCCTGGGCGTCATGCTCGTGAGGAATCTCGTGGACCAGATCACCTACGATTTCGAGGAGGGCCGCAACCGTGTTCTCCTCCGCAAGCGACTGGAGACGTGAACCCGTGAGCCACACCGCTGGAGGACCGCGCCGATGAACCTGAGCGACGAACGGCGGGGCGACGTCCTGATCGTCAGGCCCGAGGGCCGGATCGACACGAACACGAGCGAGGAGCTCGAACGCTGGCTCATGAGCCGGATCGACGGCAGCCTCAAGCGGCTCGTCGTCGACATGAGCGGGATCGACTACATCAGCAGCGCCGGGCTGCGGGTCCTCCTCATGACCGTCAAGAAGCTCCGCGGAAGCGGCGGCCAGCTCGTCCTCGGGGGGCTCAACCCCAGCGTGCGGCAGATCTTCGAGCTCGCCGGCTTCCTCTCCATATTCGCCGTCGAGGCCGACGTGGACCGGGCCGTCGCGAAGCTGACCGGTGCGGCGGCCGGAGCCTAGGATCGTGGACGGCGCCCGCGAGGGACGGTCCCAGGAGGCGTCCCTCGTCCGCAACCTGAACTCGCTCCTCGAGGTCTCCAAGGCGCTCGGCGGCGAGGCGCGGCTCGACTCCCTCCTGGGAGTGATCGTGGGCAAGGCCACCGAGGTCATGGATGCCGAACGCAGCAGCCTCTTCATCTTCGACGAGGCGAGCCAGACCCTCTCGATCCGGATGTCGGAGGACGTTGCGCAGGGCCAGATCCGCATCCCGCTCGGCGTCGGGATCGCCGGCCACGTGGCGAAGACACGCGAGCCCCTGAACGTGCCCGACGCTTACGCCGACCCCCGTTTCAATCCGAAGTTCGACCGCGACACGGGCTTCAGGACGCGCTCCATCCTCTGCGCCCCCGCCCTTACGAACACGGGAAAGCTCATCGGGGTGATCCAGGTCCTCAACAAGGCCGGACACGCCGCTTTCACCCCCGAAGACGAGAGGCTCCTCCTGGCCTTCGCCTCGATTGCCGGCATCGCGCTCGACCGGGCCCGGCTCGTCGAGGCGTTCCTCGAGAAGGAGAAGATCGAATCGAGCCTGCGGCTGGCGCACGACATCCAGATGGGAATGCTCCCGAAGCACTTCCCTCAGCGGCCGGAGATCGACCTCTTCGCCACCCTCCGGCCGGCGAAGACGGTCGGAGGAGACCTCTACGATTTCAGGCTGGACGGCGACCGCCTCTGGTTCGTCGTGGGAGACGTCTCGGGAAAGGGAGTTCCCGCGGCGCTCTTCATGGCGGTCACGAAGGTGCTCTTCGGCGTTAGCGTCGAGGTCGAGTCGTCGCCGGCGGCCGTGATGAGCCGGGTGAACCGGGCGCTCTGCCGTGAGAACGAGCATTTCCTCTTCGTAAGCGCCTTCCTGGGAAGGCTGGACGTCCGGACCGGTGAGCTCGAGTACGCCAACGCCGGCCACAACCTCCCCTATCGCCTCCGGGGCGACGGGTCCGTCTCGACTCTCCCCGCGTCGCCGGGCCTCGTCATGGGGGTGAACGACGAGTTCGTCTACCAGACCGAGAGCACCCGCCTCGAGGCCGGCGACGGCATATTCCTGTTCACGGACGGCGTCACGGAAGCGATCGACACGCAGAACGAGCTCTTCTCGGAGGCCCGGCTGGAGGCCTGCCTCGAAAGAGTGAAGGGGTGGAGCCCGGTGGAGATCGTGGCCGGGGCCCTGCACGCGCTCGACGACTTCGTGGGCGAGGCCGCCCAGTTCGACGACATCACCGCCCTCGCGATCCGCTACCGGGCCGACTGACCGCCCCCGCCCGGGGACGCTCCCGGTCGTTCCCAATCCTCCCCCCGGGGCATATGCTCGCGAGTCCAGCCGGGCCGCCCTCCGGGCCGGCCCCCGGATCTCGAAGGAGGAGACGATGGGAACCAGAGGACGCGAGATCGTCGGCATCGGCGTCGACGACATCATCAAGCTGCTCAACGCCGCGTACGCGAGCGAGTGGCTCGCCTATTACCAGTACTGGATCGGGGCGAAGGTCATCAAGGGACCGATGAAGGACGCCGTCGCCGCGGAGCTGAACCTGCACGCCACGGAGGAGCTGGGCCACGCGACCCTTCTCGCCGGCCGGATCATCCAGCTCGGCGGCACGCCCCTCCTCGACCCCCGCCAGTGGTTCGAGCAGAGCCCTTGCGCCTACGACGCCCCGGACGACGCCTACGTCTCGGTCCTCCTCGACGAGAACATCGCGGGCGAGCAGTGCGCCATCGACACCTACAAGAAGCTCATGGACGCCACGAAGGACAAGGACATGGTGACGTACAACATGGCGCTCACCATCCTCGAGCAGGAAGTCGAGCACGAGGAGGACCTCCAGAGCCTCAAGGAAGACCTCGACCTCCTCTTTTCCCGCGGGAGCAGGTAGACACCGACCTCGGTCCCTTCCCTGCGCCAGGGCCCTGCGCGACCGGCCGCCCCGGGCGCGCCGGCCTGAGCAGGCTTTTCCGCTCCGCCCCGGGACGGACGGGGAGAGCCCTGACCCAGCGGGTCACTCGCTGACCCGCTACGTGAGCTCCTCCGGCTCCAGCCTTGACCATCGCCCCGGCACTCCAGATTACCAAGCCCTTCCTTTGCAGAAGCTTGCGTTCATGGCATCAGACTCGCTAAGGGGATCGCATTCGCGCAGACGGAAGCGCGGACAACGAGGAAACGGCTGGGAGGAAGCATGTCGAAGTTCAGAATCGCGAGTCTCGTCATCGCAGTGATCGTGGGTCTCGTGGCGGCGCCGGTCGCCGTGGCCCAGGACGACGAGGCGGGCGACGGGCGTTACATGGTCAAGTTCAAGGACTTCCGCGGCGCGTCGCAGGCCGTCCGCGCGGCCGGCGGCAATCCGGTCGTAGAGCTCGAGCCGCAGGGCGTCGTCGCCGCCTACCTGCCGGAGCAGGCCCTGCGGGGGCTCCGGAACAACCCCAACGTCGAGTACATCGAGGTGGATGCCCGCCGCTACCTGATGGGTCAGACCTCGCCGTACGGCATCGCGATGGTCCAGGCGAACGACGCGGTCTTCTCCGGCAACAACTCGTCCGGCTGCACCGTCTGCATCATCGACTCGGGCTACTACCGCGCCCACGAGGACCTCCAGGACACGAAGGTGAACGGGACGAACGACTCCGGGACCGGGTTCTGGTACGAGGACACCTGCGGGCACGGCACCCACGTGGCGGGGACGATCGCGGCGCTGAGCAACACCGTCGGCGTCCTCGGCGTGAACTCGAACGGGAGCCTGAACATCTGGATCGAGAAGGTCTTCGACGGCTCCACGTGCGCCTGGTCGTACTCCTCCTCGCTCGTCGCGGCGCTCAACCGCTGCAAGCAGAACGCCGCGACGGGCCAGAAGCTCGTCGTCAGCATGAGCCTCGGCGGCTCGACCTCGAGCACGACCGAGAGCAACGCCTTCGCGACCGCCTGGAACGAGGGCGTCCTCTCGATCGCGGCCGCGGGCAACGACGGGACGACCAGGAAGTCGTACCCCGCCTCCTATCCCTCCGTCGTCTCCGTCGCCGCGGTCGACAGCACGGGCCTCGTCGCCGATTTCTCCCAGAAGAACGACGCCGTGGAGGTCGCGGCTCCCGGGGTCGGCATCCTCTCGACGACCCCGTTCAAGGC
>CALMDF010000293.1 GCA_937864895.1 uncultured Holophagales bacterium
GCGAGGCTCCCTCGAAATTGAACGTGTAACGGCTTTCGGGCGGGACGCGCAGGACGAGGTTCTCGAGCGGCGTGGCTCCGAGGAGCCGGACGGACTCCGAGTGCTCGAAGTCGTTCAGGTCGCCGAGGACGACGACCCTGGCCCTCGGGTCGGCCTCGAGGAGGCGCTCGACGAAGGCGCGGATTTCCCGCGCCTGGGCGAGCCGGCGCGAGGCGGTGGGCGTCCGCGGAGGCTGCGTCGCGCCGAAGGCGCGGTCGTCGTCCGACTTCGAGGACCAGTGGTTCGCGACGACGAAGAGGGTCTTCCCGCCGAAGCGGACCTCGGTGGCGAGGGAACGGCGGACCCCTTCCCCCTCGGTGAGGGTGAACGCGGTCGATCGGGGGGCGACGCGGCCGGGGCTCAGGCTGAGCCGGAGGTCCTTCCCTCGGCCCTCGGGCTCAGTCGCGTCGAGCGGGCCCGCCTCGCCCCGCTTCACGAGCGTCACGCGCGCGGGGTTCAGGAGGAGGGCGACGCGGATGTTCCCTCCCGGCTGCCCCCCTTCCTTCCCCTCGACCGGGTCGATCCACGCGGCCTCGTAGCGCGGGCCTCCCGCGGCGGCGATCCCGGCGACGAGGGCGTCGAGCGTCTTCCGCGAGGTCACGACGCCGTCCCCCTTGCCGGCCGGGCCGCTGTCGTCCTGGACCTCCTCGAGGGCGAGAACGTCCGGGGCGCCCATCCGTCGCGCGACCACCTCGCCGATCCGGGCGAAGCGCTCGGCGGGCCCTGCGAAGGAGAGGTTCTCGACGTTGAAGGTGGCCACCGTGAGGTGCCGGCGGTCGCTTCCGAGCGAGGCCGAGACGTCGCACCCGGTCCCCGGAGCCTCGACGGTCATCGGCGCCAGCGGCCAGACGCGGTAGGTGCCGAAGGCGTAGTCGGCGATGCCGGCTACGGGGCCGCGGACCCGGGCGCCCACGTCGGCGACGGGAGACTCGCGCGAAAGCCGTCCCCCGAGAAAGGCCCGATCGAGGGAGGGGCCCGTCGCGGGCAGGAGGACTCCCCCGGCGGCGGTCCGCGCGACGGGAGGGGCGCCGTCGGGGCGCAGGGCGAGGTCGCCGCGGCTCGAGGTGGGGCCGACGACGGTGCCGCCGGGGATCTCCACGCGCATCCCTTCGAGGCTCTCCCAGAGGTCGATGGCGTCGGTTGCGGGCTCGAACAGGGTGAGGCCGTCGTCGTCGATCGAAGGCGGAACGAGGCGCTCGGTGAAGAGCCTCACCGGCGAAGGCAGCGGCGGCTCCCCCTCGGTCGGAGTCACCATGCCCGCCTTCAGGCGCGTGACGGAGAGGCCGCGGGGGATCGCGAGCTCCTCGACGCGGCCGGAAACGGAGACCGCCTGGCCGGGGGACGGCGGGGAGCCGGCGGAGTGTGCGACGTAGAGCCCCTCGGAGGTCGAGGGGTCGCCGTCGGGCCGCGACGATTCGAGCCAGAAGCCCGGGCTGCGCGGGTCGCGGTCGACCGCCGTCACGATTCCCGTCACGCCGGACACCCAGCTCCCCTCGAGGGGGGAACGGTGGCCGGCCCCCTGGATGCGGGCGACGGTCATGGGACTCCGGTCCACGGCGAAGAGAAGAAAGGTCGTCGCCTCCTGGACCGGGTTGAAGTTGTCGTCGCTGACGAGGAGGAGCGTCTCGCGACCGTCGGGCAGTTTCGGGCCGAATGTCATTCCCTCGAAGTTCTCGAGGGGGACCCCGACCTCGGCGAGGTCGAGGAGGAGCGCCTTGTGCGCCGGGGCGAAGGAAGCGCCCTGGAGGGAGTCGAGCGCCGAGACGTCGGTCGCGCCGGCGAGGGAGACGTCGAAGAGACGCACCGAGTTCCCGAGCCCCTCCACGAACTGCCGCTCGAGGACGAGCAGCCGATCCGAGCCGAGGGGCAGGAGGTCGGACAGCCCGTTCACCCGGAAGGCGGCGGGGTCCCGCGGGGCCGGCGAGACACCGTCGACGAGGTAGACGAACTCGGCGGGCGGTCCCCCCTGCTCGCGATCGAACCGGAGGATGCGCGCGGGGCTCGGGACGCCGACGTCGGAGCTCGGGCCGTCCTGGGCGAGGGCGTTCTCGATCCCCGCGAAGAGGTACCGGCCGTCCTGCACCGGGGCGAGGCCCTCGAACCCGAGGTTGTCCCGGATGCCGTGCCCGGCGCCGGACAGGTAGGCTGGCGGGAGCGGGACCTCGCGCCGGAATCGGCCGTCGGGCCCGTGCTCCGAGATCATCGACTGGATGCCCCGGCTGACGATCGCCTCCGTCGAGACGAGGAAGCCTCCGGGGACGACGGCGATCCCTTCCGTGTCGACGGACCCGGGCGAGAAGGGCTGCCCCTTCGCGTTCCGCAGCGTCAGGACGGCTTCCATGGCCACGCCGAGCGTCGGAACGACGGCAGGGCCGGACGCCGCTCCGCCGGTCCGCGGCTCCACCCGGAAGCGGTAGACGCGGACGGGGCCGTGCTGTCCCCGGTCGTCCGAGATGGCGAGGAACGAGCGCGAGGCTTCGTCCCAGGCGAGGCCCGAGAGTCCCCCGATCCGGGCCCCCTCGAGCTCGGCGTCCCGGGGCAGGACGACGCGGCCGACGAGCGAGAGGCCCGTCACGGCGCTCGCCGGCGAGGCGGCGTCCCCGGCCGCGGGGCCGGTCGCGATCAGGAGGAGAAGGAGGGAGGCGGCGAGGAGACGGTGACGGGCCGGAATGCGCGGGGAGGCGCTCTTCTTCATCGGAAGCCGCGAGGATAGGGGGATCCCGCCGCTGCCGCAACGACGGGAGCGCGACGGACCCGGGCGAAGAGCCGACGAGATGGGGCGGCTCGCACTACCATCGGGGGGACTGGCCGGGAGGGCTCATGGATCGAAGAGACACTCGAGGACGCCGGCGCGCGGTACGGGCCTGCCTGGTTGCGGGCGCGGCGGCTCTCCTCTGCGTCCGTCCCGCCGACGCCCAGGAGCCTTCGAAGGTCCCGCGGGTGACCAGCTCGGCCGAGCTGACGCTCGTCAACGTAGACGTCGTCGTGACGGGGAAGGACGGCAAGCCGGTACCGGGGCTCGCCGCGGCGGACTTCACGGTCCGCCACGGCGGCAGGCCCGTCACGGTCACGAATTTCCGGGAAGAGAGGCCGGCCCGTGCCGCGCGTCCCGCTGCGGCGGCCGTACCGGAGGCCGCTCCTGCGGCGAAGGAGCCGGTAACCGCGCCGGTGGAGCCGGAGGCGCCCCGGGTCCCGCGCCACGTCGTCCTCTTCATCGACCACCTCGCCCTCCCCGACCCGAGAGAGCGCGAGGAGGTCTTCGGCTCCCTGAAGAACCTGCTCCGGACGACGCTCGGGCCGGGCGACCAGGCCATGGTCGTCGCGTGGCGCGGCGGGGTCCAGAGCGTCTTCCCCTACACGGACGACCTCGCCCTCCTCGAGGCCCGCCTCGACGTCGTGGCGGCGAGCGCGATCCGGCTCGGGCGCGACACGCAGGAGGAGCTCGACAGGCTCGCGGGCGACGACTGGGCCTACGCCTGGGTCGGCGCCGGGGACTCCTCGCTGTCGAGGAACCTCAACGTCCAGCAGGCCTACTCCGAGGTGAAGGGCAAGGCGACGGCGCTCATGGGCGTCATTTCCACGATGTCCGGGCTGGAGGGACGAAAAGCGCTCGTCCTCGTCTCGCGGAGCTTCTCGAGGCGGCCGGGCGCGGAGTTCTTCGGGACGACCATGGACACCCGCGGCCTCCTCGACGGGGTCGTCGCGAAGGCGAACGCGGCGGGGGTGACGATCCACTCCCTCTACGCGGCCGCCTGGCAGTCGGAGGCGCCGAACGTCTCGAACTCCCCGCTGACGGACCCCCGCAACATGAACCAGGCCGGCCTCACGCGGTCGAACGCGAAATGGACCGGAGAGATGGCCGCCCTCGAGAGCCTCGCCGACGAGACGGGAGGCGTCGTCATCACGACGACGATGGAGGCGCCGCTCTTCGCGGAGCGGGTCGCCTCGGACCTGGGCTCCTGGTACTCCCTCGGCTACCCGCCCCCGGAGGGGGCCGGCCGCACGGCCGAGGTCGACGTCCGGGTCGCGCGGCCCGGCGTCACCGTCCGGCTGCGCCGGAGCGTCGTCGCGCGCAGCCCGGAGGAGGAAATGCAGGACCGTGTCCTCGCGAACCTCTTCCGGATGGACGGGAACGCCCGCCTTCCGATCGCGGTCTCCACGGGAGAGCAGGTGAAGGAGAAGAAGGGGAGGTACCGCACGCCGGTCCTCGTCAGGGTCCCGGTGCGCCGGCTCGTCCTCCTCCCGACGGCGACCGGGGCGAGGGGGGCGGTCTCGGTCTTCTTCGTCTCCGTCGGGGCGGGAGGCGACTTCTCCGAGGTCCGGCGGGAACGCCGGGAGATCGAGCTCCCGGCCGCCTCCGTCGGGCCCGCGTCGACCGAGATCGTCTCGCTGGAGGCCGACGTCGTCACCGCCGATCCCGCGGCGCGGATCTCGGTCGGCGTGTGGGACGAAACGGGAGGAGAGGCCGGGTTCCGGCTCATCCGCCCGTCGGGGAAGTAGCCCGGGGGGCGCCGGCGGGAGCCGGCGGCCCCCGGCCGGTCAGCCGCGGTCGCCCAGGATCTCGTCGAGCCTGTTCTCGACGACGTCCTCGACCGAGAAGTCGAAGATCTGGAGGTAGTGCTCGGCGGAGGCGATGAGCGCCTGCATCGGGACGAGGCCCACCATCTCGACGCGGGTCACCCTCGTGCCGAAGCGCCGCAGCTCGGTCTTCACGGCCTCGAGGACCCGGTACAGGGGCGTCGCCTGGAAGTTCCCGACCGTGATGTTGAGGAGCGCCTCGTTGCGCGTGCGGTCGAGCGCCGGGTAGAAGTGGACCCCGGAGAAGCCCGTCGCCGGGTCGGAGAGGACCTTCGAGACGCGCTCGGCGGCCTCCTCGCTCGGCGTCCCGAGGTAGGCCTTGAAGTTCACGATCGGGAGCCGGGCGCCGATGATCGTCGCGCCCTTGTCGGGGCGGAACACGTCCGGGCCGAAGTCGGGCTTCCAGGCCGGGTCGGTCATCTTCGCCGCGAAGCCCTCGTACTCGCCCTCCCGGATGTTCTCGATGTCGCGCCGCAGCTTCGTCCGCGCCGACTCCGCGAAGAGGTAGACGGGGAGGTCGAATCGCCTCGCGACCTCCTCGGCGAACTGGACGGACCAATCCACGGCCGTCGCGATCGGGGCGTCCCGGAGCGCGACGAAGGGGAAGACGTCGACCGCCCCGATGCGCGGGTACTCGCCCTGGTGGTTCCGCATGTCGATCTTGCCGAGCGCCGCCTCGTAGATGTGGAAGCCGCCCTCGAAGACCGCCTCCCTGCGGCCCGTGAAGGAGAAGATGGTCCGGTTTCGGACCTGGTCCATCGAGACGTCGAGAACGACGAGGCCGGGGACGGTCTCGAGCTTCTCCGTCAGCGCTTCGACGAAGGCCTCGTCGCGGCCCTCGCAGACGTTCGGAACGACGGAAATGATCTGGGACATGGTGCCCTCCTAGAAGAGTCCGAGGAAGACGCCGGCCGCGAGGGCCGACCCGATGACGCCCGCCACGTTGGGTCCCATGGCGTGCTGGAGGAGGAAGTTCCCCGGGTCCTCGGCCTGGCCGACCATGTGGGCCACGCGGGCGGAATCGGGGACGGCGGAGACGCCTGCGGCGCCGATGAGCGGGTTCACCTTCTCCTTCGCGAAGACGTTCATGAGCTTGGCGAAGAGGACGCCGCCGGCCGTCGCCGTCCCGAAGGCGACGCAGCCGAGGACGAAGATGAGGACCGACTGCTTCGTCAGGAAGACGCCCGCCGACGTCGAGGCGCCGACGGCGATCCCGAGGAGGATCGTGCAGATGTCGAGGAGGGCGCTCGAGGCCGTCTTCGCCAGCCGGGTCGTGACGCCCGACTCCTTCAGGAGGTTCCCGAAGAAGAGCATCCCGAGGAGCGGCAGTCCGCCCGGCGCCAGGAGGGTCGTCACGAGGAGGCCCATGATCGGGAAGGCGATCTTCTCGAGCCTCGAGACCTTCCGGCCGGGCTTCATCCGGATGAGGCGCTCCTCGCGGGTCGTGAGGAGCTTCATGATCGGCGGCTGGATGATCGGGACCATCGCCATGTAGCTGTAGGCCGAGATGGCGATGGGGCCGATGAGAGCCGGGGCGAGGCGGCTCGCCGTGAAGATCGCCGTCGGGCCGTCGGCGCCGCCGATGATCCCGATCGAGGCCGCGCTCTGGGGCGAGAAGTCGAGCCAGAGGGCCCCGAGGAACGTGAGGAAGATGCCGACCTGCGCGGCCGCGCCGAGGAGGAGGCTCTTCGGGTTCGAGAGGAGCGCCGAGAAGTCGGTCAAGGCGCCGATGCCGAGGAAGATGAGCGGCGGGAAGACGCCGGCCCTGACGCCGTAGTAGATGATGCCGAGGACGCTGTTGCCGCCCGAGTTGAAGACGTACTCG
>CALMDF010000294.1 GCA_937864895.1 uncultured Holophagales bacterium
GGGCTCATCCTGGGCGGAATCCTCTGCGTCATCGCGGTCGGGCGCGTCTCGCTCTGGGGTGTCGGCCCCCACCTCGCGCTGACGGTCGGCCTCACGATCCTCGCCGTCTGCGTCTGGGCGAACGCGATCGCCGCCCTCGTCCCGCTCCTGGCCGAGAGGTTCCGCTTCGACCCGACGGTCGCGTCCGCGCCCCTCATCACGACGCTCGTCGACGCGACGGGCCTCGCGATCTACATGCTCATCGCAAAGGCGATCCTGACGGAGATCTGACGTCCCGCGAAGACGGGACCGCCGCCGGCGGGACCGGCGGCGGTGCGTTCCGGGGCGGAGGGGGAAGAGGGCCTACCGGCTTCCGCCCTTCTTCTTCATCATCTCCTCGATCATCTTCCGCTGCTCGGGCGTCATGTTCTTCATGGCGTCTTCCATCTGCTTCTGCTGCTCCGGCGACACCATCGTCCCCATGAGGCTCGTTTCCTTGTAGCCCGCCGGAAGATCGAACGTCGAGGCGGGGAGGGAGCGCTTCTCGGCCTTCACGAGCTCCCAGGTCATCGCGGCCTCGGCGGAGCCCTTCTGTCGCATGACCATCCGGATCGGCATCCCCTCGAGGCCGTTCGACTTGAGCGCCTTCTCGAGGCCCTGGGAGGACGGGTCCCGCCGCCCCGCGCTGAAGAGGCCCGCCGAGGCGACGATCTCCTTCGAGACGCAGACCTCGTTGTCGGTCTCGGAGCCCTCCTGGTTCACGAGCGCCCGCTCGCAGGGGTACCCGGCGACCTTGTCGGCACCGAGCCTCTTCACCGTCCACTTCTTCTCGCGCTCCGACGCGGGGATCGACTTCTGCATCTCCTTCACGTCGATCTTCGCGTAGCTCTTCTGCGCGTCGTTGATCATGTAGGAGACGTCGGGCTCGGCGGTACGTACGAGAACGGTCATCTTCATCGCGCCCTGCCCCATCTTCTGGAGCTGGGGGTTCGTCATCTCGATCTGCATCCGCGCGCCCGCCTTGCCGACGAACGCCTTCGAGGAGCCGTTGACGTCCTTGCCGCTGATCTTCATCTCGAGGGCCCCCTCCCACTGCGCGGCGGCCGCGAGCGGGAGGAGGAGGAATGCGCCGAGGGAGAGACGGAGGAGCTTCTTCACGGGTTTCTCCTTTCGCGAGAAGGGGTTTCAGACCGCAATGGCCGGACAGTCTACCCTCCGCCTGTCGTCGCGCGCGTGAGCCCGCGCACCTCCGAAAGGAGGAGTCGCGGCCCTTAGCGGGCCGTCCCGGCCGCGTGCAGAATCCACACATGCCCCGTTCCAGGCTCGACGCCTCGAAACCCTACGACGCCGCCTACTACGCCCGCTGGTACCACGACCCGCGGACCCGCGTCACCGCACGGACGATCGTGAGGCGCAAGGCGGCGCTCGCCGTCGCCGCCGCCGAGCACCTCCTCGAGCGCCCGGTCCGGAACGTCCTCGACGTCGGCTGCGGCGAGGCGCCGTGGAGAGCCGCGCTCCTCGACCTCAGGCCCGGGACCCGCTACACCGGCGTCGACCCGAGCGAGTGGGCGGCGGCGCGCTACGGGGCGAGCCGGGGGGTGCTCCACGGCGGCCTCGCCGACCTCGGGAGCCTTCCTCTTCGCGGACCTTTCGACCTCGTCGTCTGCTCCGACGTCCTCCACTACGTTCCGGACGGGGACCTCCGCCGGGGGCTCGCGGCGATGGTCTCGCTCTCCCGCGGCCTCCTCTGGCTCGAGGCGTTCACCGCCGAAGACGACTTCGAAGGGGACGTCCAGGGCTTCCGGCCGCGGTCGGCGCGCTGGTACCGCGCGGCATTCTCGAAGGCCGGCCTCGTGCCGCTCGGCCTCTGGCTCCACGCCTCCCCCGCCCTCGAGCACCGGGTCGCGGCGCTCGAGCGGGGAGCCTGAGTCAGGCCGTCCGGGGCCTCACGGCGTACGCGTAGCGCGCGGCGGCGCGCACGGCCTCGAGAAGGCTCACCTCGCTCGCCCGTCCGGTCCCGGCGATGTCGAACGCCGTCCCGTGGTCGACGGAGGTCCTGAGGAACGGCAGGCCGCAGGTGAGGGAGACCGTCCGCTCGAAGTCGTACATCTTCGCGGCGACGTGCCCCTGGTCGTGGTAGAGGGAGAGGACGGCGTCGAAGCGCCCTCCGGCCGCGTGCCAGAAGACGGAGTCGGCCGGGAGCGGCCCGCGCGCGTCGATCCCCTCTTCCCGCGCCCGGGCGATCGCGGGTGCGAGCTCGCGCTCCTCCTCGTCGCCGAAGAGGCCGTGCTCTCCGCCGTGCGGGTTGAGCGCGGCGACGGCGAGCCGGGGCGAGGTGACGCCGAGGGTCCCGAGGGCGGCGGCCGAGCGGCGCAGGGCGTCGAGCGTCCTCTCCGCCGTGATGCGGCGGATCGCCTCCGCGAGGGAGAGGTGCCTCGTGAGAAAGAAGATCCGCAGGCCCTTCACCTCGAACATCGTGAGCGGGTCCCGCGTGCCGGTGAGCTCGCCGAAGATCTCCGTGTGCCCGATCTGCGTCACGCCCGCGGCGCGGAACGCCTCCTTGTTCACGGGGGCGGTCGCGACGGCGTCCACCTCCCCCGCGAGGGCGAGGTCGATGGAGGCTCGGATCGCCTCGAAGGCGGCGCGGCCGGCAGGCGCCTGGATACGCCCCCACCCGATCCCGTCGACGCCGTATGCCGGCACGTCGACGACCTCGGCGCGCCCGGGAAGGCCCGTCGCGCCGCCGGGGCGGGCGATCACGGAGACGTCGAGGACGACGCCCGTCGTTCCGAGCGCTCGCCGCACGAATCGCGCGTCGCCGACGACGACGGGGACGCAGACGTCGGTGAGCCCGCCCGAGGCGAGGGCCTTCACGACGATCTCCGGCCCGACCGAGGACGGGTCTCCGAGGGTGATCGCCACGACGGGACGGGAGTGAGGCATCAGATTCGCTTCCGGGGGGATGATCCCATGTCGGTGCCACGCTGGCCGGACTTCGCCCCCCCGAGGTGAGCATGAGAACGACCGCCGTCACGATCCTCCTCTCCCTCCTCCTGGCCGCCCCGGCCCCGGCCGGCGACGACCTCGAGACCCGCGTCGCCACGATGGCCCGCGTCGGGGGCGCGTGGTCGCCGAGCTTCTCTCCCGACGGCTCGCGACTCGCCTTCGTCTCGAACCTCTCGGGCCAGCCCCAGGCATGGACCATCCCGGCGGCCGGCGGTTTCCCGGAGCTCGTGACGCCGCTGGAAGACCCCGTGGGCCAGGTTCGCTGGTCGCCCGTCGGCTCGCTCCTCGCGATCACGGTGGCGCCGGGGGGCGGGATGAACGAGCAGGTCTGGGTGACGAGACCGGACGGGACGGGCCTCCGCCTCCTGACGGCCGGTGGCCGCGAGACGAACCGGCTCTCGGGCTTCACCCGCGACGCGTCCCGCCTCCTCCTCGCCTCGAACGAGAGAAGCGGCGCGACCATCGACGCCTATCTCCTCGACCCGCTCACCGGGGAGCCCTCCGCGCGGACGGTCTCCCCCGGCAGCCACGCCTACACGGACGTCTCCTGCGACGGCCGCTTCGCGCTCCTCTCCCGCCTGGCCCAGCGTGGCGACAACGACCTCCTCCTCGTCGACCTCGAGACGGGGGCCGAGCTCCTCCTGACGCCGCACGAGCGGCCCGCGAGCTTCGGCGGGGGCACCTTCTCCCTCGACGGGAAGACGATCTGGCTCTCCTCGAACGCCGGCCGCGACCTCGCGGCCTTCGCCCGTATCCGCCTCGCCCCGAACGGCCGGCCCGGCCCGATCGAGATCGTCGCGTCGCGCGACGACGCCGAGCTCTCGGGCTTCGAGGTGGACGAGGCGGGGCTCACAGCCGCGCTCGTCTGGAACGTCGCCGGGAAAAGCGAGCTCGCCTTCGTCGACCTCGCCACCGGCCGGAGCCGCCCCGGTCCCGCGCTCCCTTCCGAGATCGCGTCCGGCCTCACCTTCTCGAGCGACGGGACGAGGCTCGCCATGGTCCTCTCCGGCTCGACCGCGCCGATGGACCTCTGGATCCTCGAGCGGCCGAAGGGAACCCTCCGCCAGCTGACGAGGAGCCCGCACGCCGGCATCGACCTCGCGTCGCTCGTGAAGCCCACCCTCGTCCGCTTCCCCGGCAGGGACGGCCTCCCCCTCTCGGGCTGGCTCTACCGGCCGCCCGGGACGACCAGGCCAGGCCCGCTCGTCCTCTCGTTCCACGGCGGACCCGAGGGGCAGGAGCGCCCGGCCTTCCGCTCCGACTACCAGGCCCTCCTCTCGCAGGGGATCTCCGTCCTCGCCCCGAACGTCCGCGGCTCGTCGGGCTTCGGCAAGCGCTTCGTGAACCTCGACAACGGCGCCCTGCGCTCCGGCGCCGTGGAGGACATCGCCGCCTGCGTCGACTTCGTCGTGAAGGAGGGCTTCGCGGACCCGAAGCGGATCGGGATCACGGGAGGCTCCTACGGCGGCTACATGACGATGGCCGGCCTTGCCGCCTACCCCGACCTCCTCGCCGCCGGCGCGAACCTCTTCGGCATCGTCAACTTCGCGACGTTCTTCCGGAACACCGAGCCCTGGATGGCCGCGATCTCGAGGACCGAGTACGGCGAGCCGGAGACGCGGGCCGACGGCCTCCGCG
This sequence comes from uncultured Holophagales bacterium, assembly GCA_937864895.1. Taxonomy (GTDB): domain Bacteria; phylum Acidobacteriota; class Thermoanaerobaculia; order UBA5066; family UBA5066; genus UBA5066. The sequence goes on from CALMDF010000294.1 coordinate 4,624, forward strand.
GGCGCTCCCGGAGCCACCGCCTCGACCGCGGGGCGGCCCCGGGGGGCGGCCGGGGGCCGCGGGGTGGCGGGGGCCCTCCGGGCCGGGGGAGCCGCGGGGGCCGCGGGGGCGCCGGTGGTCCGGCCCGGGGCCGTGGGAGGGGTGGGAAGGGCGGGTGTGCCCGTCGGAGGGCG
>CALMDF010000295.1 GCA_937864895.1 uncultured Holophagales bacterium
TCGATCAGGACGAGGCGCTGGGGGAACCCGGAGTCGTCGAAGAGGAGCGTGGCGCCGTCCGGGGAGAGGGAGACGGGGCCGTTGGCCTCGACGGTCCCGAGCGGAGCCTCGCGGGGAGGTCCGGCGATTCTTCCGGCGGCGGGGTCGAAGGGCGCGATGCGGACCTTGGCTCGGACGTTGCGATCTACGAACGCGATCCGGCGGCCGTTCGCCGACACCGAGAGGTAGCCCACCCAGCTCGAAGGAGCCGTGACCGGTTCCGGCGCGCCGAGCGGACGAGAGGTCTTCGGGTCGAGGTCGACCCGCCAGAGATTCATCGTTCCGCCCCTCGAGCTCGCGAAGAAGAGCGACCGGCCGTCTCCGGACCACTTCGGGCTCCAGTCGACGTGGGGGTCCGAGAGGAGACGCACGGCGGCGGCGGGATCCGACGGCGAGGCGTCGGCGGCAACCGTAAAGAGGTCCCGCGCGGACGTCGCGTCGTCGAGGCCCCAGTAGGCGATTCTCCTGCCATCCGGCGACCAGCTCGGCTGGACGGCGTCGTGGGCGGGAAGTGACCGCCGCTCTCCGGTCTCGATCTTCACCACCCAGAGCGGGCTCGTGGTGGTTCGGGAGAACGGGCTGCGAAGCTTCTCTCCCGCGATCGCGAGCTCCAGTCCGTCCGGGGACCAGGCCGGGTTGTAGCCCTTGTCGGTGACCTTCCGGGCGGACTCGCCCGTCGCTCCCATCAGGAAGATCCCGCCCCCGGCGCACTCCGAGCGGTAGGCGATGCGCCGGCCGTCGGGCGAGAAGGCGGGCTCGTCGTCGTCGGCCTTGCAGCCGGCGGTGAGGTTCACCGGGTTCGTTCCCCCGACACGCTGCAGGAAGACGTCCCTCTGGCCGCCGATCTCCTTCACGTAGGCAAAGCTCTCCCCGTCGGGCGAGAGCGCGGGGGCCATCTCGCCCAGCGCAAGGAAGGTCAGCTGGCGAAAGCCGGCGGGTTGCTTCGGCGAGGCCGGCGGCGCGGGACTGGGCCGGACCGCCCAGAGGAACGGGGCCGCGACGAGGATGCCGAGGAGGAAGGCGGCGAGAGGGAGGGCCGCGCGCCGGGCCACGGATGGGCGCGGAGTCGCGGCCGGCGCCGACGAAGCCGTCGAGGCCGGCGGCTTCCAGCGCCCCTCGAGGACGTCCTCGATCACGATGCGGGCGTCGGCCACGTCGTGGAGCCTGCGGCGCGGGTCGCGCTCGAGGCAGCGGCGGAGGAGATCGCCGACGGGCGCCTGCAGGCCGGGTGGGAGCAGGGTCCAGTCGGGGTCGGCGCGAAGGACCGCGGCGAGCGTGTCGCTCACCGTCTCGCCCGCGAAGAGCCGCTTTCCAGAGAGCATCTCCCAGAGGACGACGCCGAAGGACCAGACGTCGGCCCGCTTGTCCACGGGCTTCCCGCGGGCCTGCTCGGGGCTCATGTAGGCCGCGGTGCCGAGAATCATCCCGGCCTGGGTCCCCTGGCGGGTCATCGTCGGGGAACGGGAGGAGTCGCTCGAGTCGAGGGAGGCGGAGGCGTCGCCCGACAGGGCCTTGGCGAGGCCGAAGTCGAGGACCTTGACCTTCCCGTCGGGCGTCAGCTTGACGTTGGCGGGCTTGAGGTCGCGGTGGACGACTCCCTTCCCGTGGGCTTCCTCGAGAGCCTCGGCGATCTGCCGCGCGACGCCGAGCGCCTCGTCGACGGGGAGGGGGCCGCGCGCGAGGCGTTCCGAGAGGTCTTCTCCCGGCACGAGCTCCATCGCCAGCGCCACGAGACCCTCGCTCTCCTCGAGGCCGTAGATGGCGGCGACGTTCGGGTGGCTGAGCGACGCGAGGATCTGGGCCTCGCGGCGGAACCGCGCGAGGCGCTCGGCGTCCTCGGCGAAGGCGGGAGGCAGGACCTTGATCGCCGCCTCGCGCCCGAGCTTCGTGTCCCGCGCGCGGTACACCTCTCCCATTCCTCCCGCGCCGAGAGTCACACCCACTTCGTACGGGCCGAGCCTCATACCGGAAACCACCTTCATCGGACGCGGCGGATTCTAGGGGCAGGTCTCCGCGGAGTCACAATTCCCGTGCATTTCCGTCAGGTGCGGCGAGTCGAGGCGGGGACGGCCGGGCCGGCAAGCCCGGGATCGGGGCGGCCTCCGGCGCTACCGGGCCCCCGCGAGCGAGGTCCAGTCGGTGAGGAGGGTGATCGGCGAGGCGTCGCCCTCGGCGAGCGGCTCGCGCACGAGGAAGCGCGTGCCGTCGGCCGAAACGTCGTAGGTCCAGCCGGTGAACTCGACGATCGGGAAGAGGGGCGTTGGTGTGCCCACCGAGATCGTGCCCGAGGCGGTCTCGATGCGCACCGCGGTCAGGACGTTGTCGGGCGTCTTGAGGAGGATCTCGCTTCCCGCCGGGTTCCACCGGGGCTGGGTGCCGCCCTCGCGCGAGACCTGCACCCTCGAACCGCCGCCCGGAAATGGCGCCACGTAGACCTCGTACCGGCCGGAGTCGTCGGAAGCCCACAGGAGCCAGCGGCCGTCGGGCGAGATCTGGCCGTAGGCATCGTCGCGGGGCGTCTGGACGAGGACCTTCGTCTCGCCCTTGCCGTCCGACGGCCGGAGCAGGAGGTCGGCGTAGGCCAGGCGGCTGCGATCCTCGCACGTCATCACGGTCCCGTCCGGAGAGAACGACATCGGACCCGTGCTGTAGACGTCCTTCAACTCGAAGAGCGTCGTCTCCGCGCCGCTCGCGAGGTCGCGGCGAACGAGGGCGGAACCCCCCTCGCCGGACGAGCCGAAGAAGAGGGTACCGCCGTCGGGCGAGAAGAGCGGGTCGCTCTCGTCGGAGCCCGGGCGGGCGAGCCGGGTCTCGGTTCCGCGGACGACGTCGTAAAGCCAGATGTCGGCGTCACCCCGCGCCTCGTCCACCCGCCCGACGGCCGCCCGGCGGCCGTCGCGCGACAGGGCGAGGCCACCGAACCCGGAGAGGTTGCCCGGCGTGCCGAGCTCGCCGAGACGGCGTCCGGAGCGGTCCCTCCAGACGAGCCGGCTCAGGTCCCGCTGTTGCCCGGTGAGGAAGACGAGGACGCCGGCCTCGCTCGCCGAGAAGACCCCGTAGGTGAAGCGGCGATTGAAGAGAAGGTCTTCGACGAGCACCGTCGGTTCGCCCGTCAGCACGAGGCTTTTCGGGTCGAGCCGCTGCGCCACGAGGGCGCCGTCGCGGACGTAGAGGAGACGGCCGTCCGCGTGGACCGCGTTCGTCGCGCCTTCGAGGAGGCGGCGGGCCGGCCCGGCCTCGCCGAGCCGCGCGATCATGACGCTGCCGGCTCCCGACCCGATGCGTCCCGAGCGGTCGAGGTAGACGAAGTGCTCGCCGTTCGGCAGGAACTGCGGGAACCGGTGGGTGCCGGTCCCGATCTCAGCGGCCGAGCCCGTCACCTCCCGCGTGGCGCCGCCCCTTTCGGAGATCGCGAGGAGCGGGCCCGTGGCGAAGGGCGCGAAAAGGATCGTGCCGTTCGGGCTCCAGGTGCCGCCGCGCGAGTCGCGCGCCGGGGCGAGACGCGCGACGGCGCCCCCCTCCGACGGAGTCGTCGCCAGGTGGCTCCAGGTGAAGAACCCGATCTTTCGCCCGTCGGGGGACCAGAAGGGCCGGTAGCCCTCCTCGGTGCCGGGGAGCGGACGCGCGACCGCGGTTCCGAGGTCGTGGACCCAGATTCGCATCGGGCCGGACCCCTGGCGCGCGCCGAAGGCGACGCGCCGTCCGTCGGGGGAGACGGTCGGCATCCCGGCACGTTCGCCGTCGAGCTCGATGGAGACGCCGGCCGGCAGGGGTAGCGTGGCGCGGATGATGAGCGGAGCGGCGGGCTCGTTTCCTCCGCGCCAGAGGAAGAGGCCGCCCGCCCCGAGCGCGGCGACGACGGCCAGGGCCCAGGCGACGACCTCGCGACGCCGGCCTCCCCGGGGCGGCGCAGCGGCGAATGCCGGCGTCTCGTCGGCGACCCCGGCCTCGAGGTCGGCGAGGACGAGCCGCGCATCCGCGGCGTCGTGCAGACGGTTCTTCGGGTTGCGCTCGAGGCAGCGGCGCAGGAGCCGCCGGAGCGCCGGGGGCGTCCCGGCCGGCAGCTTCGCGAGGTCGATCTCGGCCCTGAGGACCCCGGCGAGCGTGTCGCTGACCGTGTCCGCGGCGAAAAGGGACCGGCCCGTGAGCATCTCGTGGAGGACCACGCCGAGGGCCCAGACGTCGGCGCGCTTGTCGACCGCGCCGCCGCGCGCCTGCTCGGGGCTCATGTAGGCCGCCGTGCCGAGGATGACGCCGAGCTGCGTGCCGTGGGCGGCGGTCATCGTCGGGGAGTTCATGAGCGTCGGTGAGCGTGCGAGGTCGGCCGCGGAAGCGCTCCCCGCGGGCGGGTCCATCGCCTTGGCGAGGCCGAAGTCGAGGACCTTGACCGTTCCCTCCGGCGTGAGCTTCACGTTCGCGGGCTTGAGGTCTCGGTGGACTATTCCCTTGTCGTGCGCCGCCTCGAGCGCCTCGGCGATCTGACGGGCGATCGAAACGGCTTCGTCGGGAGGGAACGGCCCGCGCTTCAGCCGTTCCGCGAGGTCCTCTCCCTCGACGAGCTCCATGACGAGGGCGCGCACTCCGTTCGACTCCTCGAGACCGAAAATCGACGCGATGTTGGGGTGGTGGAGCTGGGCGAGGACCTGGGCTTCGCGCTCGAAGCGCGCGAGGCGATCGGCGTCCTCGGCGAACGCCTCGGGGAGGACCTTGATGGCGACCTCGCGCTTCAGCTTCGGGTCGGTCGCCC
>CALMDF010000296.1 GCA_937864895.1 uncultured Holophagales bacterium
GTCGACGTAGATACCCATGTGCTTCTTCGGGACGTTCGACATCTGCTTCCGCCTGAGGTCGACGTTGGCCCGGTCCGTGACGAAGACGAGGCAGGAGCTCGCCGTCCGCGACGCCCACGCCCCGACCAAGGGGCACCTCGCGAAGACCTCGTGGACCCGGATGCTGGCCCCCGGGACCTTTCCCGTCGACATCGTCAGGCACGTCGCGCCGAAGCCGAAACCGATCACGTGGGCGGCGAAGTGGGCGCAGTGGTTGTCGTTCTCGTCGGCGTAGCCGTTCCCGCAGATCTCGCGGATATGCTTGCCCAGGAAGGGCTCCAGGGAGCTCGTCGTGGGAACCGTCGTCATGGCGCCCTCCTCGAGAGCGGAAGGATAGGAGCGTTGACACACGCTCGCAAGAGAGCGAAGCCTGGCGAGGTTCAGCCCGTCACGCCCCGCAGCACTTCTTGAACTTCTTCCCCGAGCCGCAGGGACAGGGGTCGTTGCGGCCGACGCGCGGGGCCGCGACGACCGGCTTCGGCGGCGCGAGGTACCCGGGCAGCTCCCTTGCGACCCGCCTCGCGGCGACGTGCCGGGACCTCAGCTCCTCGAGGGCCCCCGGCTCTTCGCGCAGGGCGCTCCAGAGTCGAAGGGCGGACCCGGTGGCGTCGGGGTCGTCCGGCTCGCCACTCTCGAGGTCGACGAAGAGGTGCTCTGTGGCCTCGTCGTCCGCCGCGACGAAGTCGAGGGCGACCTCCGTGCAGGGGCAGTCGGGCGTCAGGCACCAGAGGTCGACGACCCACCAGCGGCGCCCGTCGAGAATGACCGAGAGGTCCCAGCGGCTCGGGAAGATCTCGAGGAAGGGGACCATGGCGTCGAGGTCGACCCCGCTCCAGTCGGTCTCCTTCCACTCGTCCGGGTCGTCCTGGCGGCGGGCCCGCGCCCAGCGCTCGTGAAGCGCCTCGAGCCGCTCGCCCGTCAGGAGTCGGCGGAGGCGGTCGAGGAGGACGGCCCTCTCGCTCCCGGGTTCGGGCACGTCCTCGACGGAGATCTCGCCCGACTCGACGTCGAGGACCGCCTGGAGCGGCGCCGAGGTCCCTTCGACGAGGCTGCCGTCGACGAGCGCGAGGGGCTGGGCGAGGAGCTCGACCTCGTGGCACGGGCACTCCGTGCCGGTGCAGGGGGCGGTGTCGAGGGCGAAGAGCCCGGCCGGGCCCCCGTCGGGCGGCTCGTCCCGGAGGACGAGCCGTCCCCCGTCGTCGAAGATCCTGGAGAAGGCGACCTCGTCATCGTCGGCGTCGGACATTCGTTTCCTCTCGGCGCCAGACTATGCCCGAAGTCGACGTGGGGCCCGTGGACGCCCGCATATACTCGCGCGAAAAGCATGTGCGTTTTCACTCCGCAGGCGCGTCCGTGAGCCTCGCGCCAGGCACCCGGGTGGGGCCATACGAGGTCCTCGCCCCGCTCGGCAAGGGAGGCATGGGCGAGGTCTGGCGGGCGCGCGACACGCGGCTGGACCGCGACGTGGCGGTGAAGGTGCTTCCCCCGAGCTTCACCGACGACCCGGACCGGCTCTCCCGGTTCGCGCGGGAAGCCAGGGTCCTCGCGCAGCTGAAGCACCCCGCGATCGCGGCGGTCCACTCCTTCGAGGAGGTCGACGGCCGGCCGCTCCTCGTCATGGAGGTCGCCGAAGGAGAGTCGCTCGACAGGCGGATCGCCGCCGGCCCGCTGCCCCTCGAGGAGGCGATCGGGATCTCGCGGCAGATCGCCGAGGCTCTCGAGGAGGCGCACGGCAAGGGCGTCGTCCACAGGGACCTGAAGCCCGCCAACGTGAAGGTCTCCGCCGAGGGAAGGGTGAAGCTCCTCGACTTCGGCCTCGCGAAGGCGTGGGCGGGGGAGCCGGGGCTCTCCTCGGGCGCGGAGGCCCCGGACGAGCTCGCGACGCACACCTCGGACGAAACGCTGCCCGGGGCGATCGTCGGAACCGTCGCGTACATGCCGCCCGAGCAAGCGCGGGGCCGGGCGGTGGACAAGAGGGCGGACATCTGGGCCTTCGGGGCCGTCCTCTACGAGATGCTCTCGGGGAGGAGGCTCTTTCGCGGCGAGTCGCCCTCGGACGTCGTCGTCGCCGTCCTGACGCAGGATCCCGACTGGACGCTCCTTCCCGTGGACACCCCCGCGGGCGTGCGGCGGCTGCTCCGCAGGTGCCTCGAGCGGGACGCGAGGAACCGGCTGCACGACATCGCCGACGCCCGGCTCGAGCTGGCGGACGCCGTCTCCACGACGACGTCTCCCGGCGGGCCCGCCGTCGCGGCGATCCCCGCGCATCCGTCGCGAGCACGGGGGACGTCCCGCTTCGCCCGGGCGTCGCTCGTCGCGCTCGCCGTCGTCGCGGCGGGCGCCTCGGCCCTCGTCGGCGCGCGCGTGGCGCGCCGCGAGCTCCCGCTCTTCCGGAACCTCACCTGGGCGCACGGCGACGTCTACTCGGCCCGTCTCGCTCCCGACGGGCAGAACGTCTACTACAGCGCCGCCCTCGACGGGCGGCCGCCGGGCGTCTACTCCGCCCGTCTCGACGCCATCGAGTCCCGCACGCTCGACCTTCCCGCGGGCGACGTCGTCGGGATCTCGAGGAACGCCGAGATGGCGCTCCTCGTCGGGCGGCGCAACGTGGGGAGCTGGAAGCGTATCGGCACGCTCGCGCAGGCCTCGCTCTCCGGCGGCTCCCCGAAGCCGGTCCTCGAGGACGTCTTCGACGCCGACATCGCTCCGGACGGGGGCTCGTTCGCGGTCGTGAGGGCCGCGGCCCCGGGGCAGCAGCTGGAGTACCCGATCGGGAACGTCGTCCACCGGAGCCGCGGATGGATTTCCCACCCGCGGATCTCCCCGGACGGCCGGAAGGTCGCGTTTCTCGACCACGACGTCGACGGCGACGACCTGGGGTCCGTGTCGCTCCTCGACGCCGAGGGGCGTGTCGCGAGGCTCTCGCCGCAGCTCGACTACTCGCAGGGCCTCGCGTGGTCCCCGTCGGGCGACGAGATCTGGGCGACGAGCTACCGGGTCGAGGAGGGGGGGCTCCTCCAGGCCTTCACTCCTTCCGGGTCGTCCCGCGTGATCCTCAGGGTCCCGTCCACGGTGAGGATCCTCGACGCCTCCCCGGACGGCAGGGTCCTTATGAGCTACGACGACACGCACGTGGAGCTGGAGGGGCGCCTCGCGGGCGACACGGCGATTCGCTCGTACTCCTGGTGGCGGGCGAGCTTCGTCACGGGGATCTCCCACGACGGGGCGCTCTTTGCGGGCGACGGCGCGATGAGCCTGGAGCAGGGGGGGAGCGCCGCGTTCTACCGGAGCGCGGGCGGCGCGGCGCCGGTGAGGCTGGGCGCGGGCTTCTCCGCCGGGATCTCACCCGACGGACGGTGGGTCTTCCTCACGCCCTCGAGCGGCCGCGGCACGCGGCTCACGGCGGTGCCGACCGGGCCGGGCGAGCCCGTCGAGCACGACCTCGGCCGCGTCGAGGCCCTCGTCTCGGGGACGCGGGTCCTGTCGTTCTCCGCGGACGGGAAGCTCCTGGCCTTCGCCGGCTCGGAAGCCGGGAAGGACCTCCGCGGCTACGTCCTCGAGAGGGAGGGAGCGGGGCCCCCCCGCTCCATCACTCCGGAAGGGGTCGACGAGGTCCTTCTCTCGCCCGACGGCCGTTCCCTCGCGGGGGTGTCGCGAGAGCACGGGGTCAGCGTCTTCCCGATCGGACCCCGCGATGGAGCGCCCGTCGCGGGAACGAAGCGGCACGACCTCCCGGTGGCCTGGGAGAGCTCCTCGAGGGCTCTGTTCGTCTGGGACCGCGAGATCCCGTTGCGCGTCTTCCGGGTGGACCTCGCGAGCGGCGAGAGGACGCTGGCCCTCGAGGTCTCGCCGCGGGACCCGGACGGAGTCCTCTACGGGCACGTCCGGTTCACGCCGGACCTCTCGCACTTCCTCTTCCGGTTCCGCCGGCACTCGAGCTACCTCGCGATCGTCGACCGCGTGCGCTGAGAGCCCGGCGTCGAACCCGTTCCGGCGAAGGCTTCAGCGCCGCCCTTCCAGCTCCCGGGGCCAGCCGACGACGAGGCTGAGGAGGCCGCCGGCCCTCTGCGTGGTCGAGGGGACGACGAGGAACCTCGAGCCGTCGGGCGCGAGAGAGAACGCGGGGCCTCCGTCCGAAGGGACGGCGAAGCGGAACAGCGGCGCCACCGTGCCGACGCGGAACGAGTCCCCCTCTGCCGAAACCTCCGCCGAGGCGAGCTGGCCGTCCGTCTGGACGTAGACGATCTCGCGGCCGTCCGCGCGCCACTGGGGGTAGCCGCCGGAGCGGGTGGAAACCTGCCAGCGGCGACCCGGCCCGGGGAAGGGCGTCACGTAGACCTCCCACTCGCCCGACTCGTCGGAGAAATAGGCGACCCACCGCCCGTCGGGCGAGAAGGAGCCGGCGACCTCCGAGAACTCGGTCTGACGGAAGATTTTCGGCTCGCCCTGGGGCTCGAGCGGAAGCACCCAGATGTCGGACTTCGTCGCGTCGGAGCTCCTCGTCGCGAGCAGGTTCCGGCCGTCCGGCGAGATGGAAGAGGGGAGCGTCCCGGGCTCTCCCGAATAGACGAGCTCGACCTCCCCGGCCCCTTCGATCGCCTTCCGGAAGACGTCGTAGCGCCCCTTCGGGTTGGAGGCGAAGTAGACCGTCCGGCTGTCCGGGGCCCACGCCGGCATGACGTCCTCGGCCGGGTCGAACGTGAACCGGGTCTTCAGCCCGCGGGCGATCTCGTAGATCCACAGGTCGTGCGTCCCGAGGCTCGTGTCGTTGATCTGCGCAACGGCGAACTTCCCGTCGGGCGAGAGCCTCGCGGACCGGTAGGTCGCGGCGTCGCCGAGAGGGGCCACGGTCTTGCCGGTCCGGTCCCGCCACTCCAGCGTCGTCTCGTTCTTCGCCTTGCCCGTCAGGAAGGCCAGGACGCCGTTGCTCGAGGAGGAAAACACCGCCGCCGCCGCGCCGGTGATGACGAGGACGTCTTCCGCGAGGGGGACGGCCTCTCCCGAGAGACCGCCCTTCGCCGGGTCGAACGGCTGCGCGACGAGGACGTTCTCGCGGACGAAGAGGAGCCTTCCCGAGGCGTACTCGGCCTGGCTCGTTGCGCGGAGGACCTCGCGGCTCTCGCCGTCGTCGAGAGAGCCGAGGAGGATCGCGCTCCGGTCCGGGGCGAGCCCCCGCGCGAGATAGAGAAACTTCCGGCCGTCCGGGAGGAACCGGGGATGCCGGTGCGAGTTGTGCGCGGCGCCGTCGACCTTCGTGAGCGGCTGGGGCGTGCCGCCGGTGGCCGGGACGCGTTGCAGGGGGCCGGAGCTGTCGGGGGAGAAGACGATGACCCCTTCCTCGCTCCACGTCCCGCCCTTGCCGTTCGGCGCGGGACAGAGCGTGACGGGCGGACCGCCCGTCACGTCGATTTTCCGGAGGATGCGATCGGTCCGGACGAAATATCCGAGCCAGCGCGAATCGGGCGACCAGAACGGGTAGCCGGCCCCTTCCGTCCCGGAGAGGGCGTGGGCCGTCCCGGCGTCGAGGTTTCTCACGAAGAGGCGGACCTTGCCGTCCCCGTCGGCGGCCGCGAACGCCAGGCGGCGGCCGTCGGGGGAGACGGCCACCGGTCCGGGGCTCTCGGGGGAGAGGCTGAAGGTCGTGCCGTCGGGCGACGGGATCGATGCCTTGACGAGAGGGGCGGGCTCGTTCCCACGAGAGACGAGGAAACCGGCGGCGCCGAGGATCAGGCCGGCGGCCGCGAGCGCCCACGGCACCGCCCCGCGAAGGCCCCCCGCTCGAGCGGAGGCCGCCTTCGCGACGGGGGGAGCCGTCGCGAAGGACTCCGGCTGGGCCTGAAAGTCCTCGAGCGTCACGCGGGCGTCCCCGATCGACTGGAGCCTCCGCGCGGGCTTCTTCTTCAGACACAACGACACGAGCTGGGCGAGGACGGGCGGGAGGTCCCCGGGAAGGGCCGCGAGGTCCGGCGAGTCCTTGAGGACGGAGGCGAGGACGTGCGAGACGGTTTCGCCCTCGAAGAGCTTGCGCCCCGTGAGCATCTCCCAGAAGACGACGCCGAAGGACCAGACGTCGGCCCGGCGGTCCGCCGCGAGGCCGGCCGCCTGCTCGGGCGCCATGTAGGCGGCGGTCCCGAGAATGACGCCCGCCTTCGTGTGGTGCTGGGTGAGCGTCGGGGAAAGGGAGAGGCTGTTCTGCTTCGCCTCCTCGTCCCACGCCTTGGCGAGCCCGAAGTCGAGGACCTTCACGGTGCCGTCGAGCCGCACCTTGATGTTCGCCGGCTTCAGGTCGCGGTGGACGATCCCCTTCTCGTGCGCCGCCTCGAGGGCCTGGGCGATCTGGAGGGCGATCGGGAGAGCTTCGGAAAGGGGAAGGGCGCCCCGCTCGATCCGCGTCGAGAGGTCCTCGCCGTCGACGAGCTCCATGACGAGGACCTGCCGCCCGTCGAGGGTCTCGAGCCCGAAGAGCGTGGCGATGCAGGGGTGGTTCAGGGAGGCGAGGACCTTCGCCTCGCGCTGGAAGCGCGCGAGCCGCTCCTCGTCGTCGGCCACGGCTGCCGGAAGCACCTTGAGGGCGACCTCGCGTCCGAGCTTCTCGTCGGTGGCGCGCCACACCTCGCCCATGCCGCCTTCGCCGAGCTTGGCGGACACCCTGTACGTCCCGACGGTGGTACCGATCACGTCGCCTCCTCGCCCATGGGAAACACCCCTGTCCACGAACGGCGCGGAGTCTACGACGCGCCGTCCGGATCCTGTGCAGGCCGCCGTCTCGAGAGGACGCCGCTCCTGACGATGCTGCCGTGGAGCCAGAAGGCGGCGACCGTGGGAGCGAGGTGCACGGCTTCCCCGAATGTGCGCGGGAGACCGAGGGCGCCAAGGGCGCCGGTCGCGGCCCCGACGTTTAGGGCGGCCATGAGTCCTGAC
>CALMDF010000297.1 GCA_937864895.1 uncultured Holophagales bacterium
ACGATGATGCCGATGATCGCGACGACGATCAGCAGCTCGATGAGGGTAAAGCCCTGACGATTCCTCTTCATGAAGTTAGGCCTCCTTGGCCCCAGCTCCTTCAAGAGTCGTGCCAGAAGAGACCAATCCGCAAGTAGCTTGACTGCGAGCACTTCCGGATCCGGCCCTTGTCATATTGACAAAATTTGTCACACGCCGGATCAGCGTCGGCCCGAAGATTGTTGCTCCTTCGCCGCCTTCCGGTCTCAATACTGGACCCCCTCCGGCCACTGAACGAACTTCCCGTTGACGAGGATGATGTCGTTCTGGAACGTCGTGGTCGGGCCGAAGGAGGGGGCCGTCTCGGCGACTCCGCCTCGTCCCGTGGAGGTGATCACGTAGTCGCTCAGTCGAGCGTTCGCTCCGTAGAGAAACCACGAGTTCCAGCCGTCGTTCAGCGGAACGGCCCGGAGGTAGGTCGGCAGCAGGTATCCCCGCACGACCAGCAGGTTTTCCGACGGGAGGGACAGGCCCTCCGGGAGGGTGAAGGCCGCCGCCGGGGGGTAGCGGTCGTGGTCGATGGCGTAGGCCTCGAGGGCCGTGGCGACGCCCCGAATGTCCGCCATGGAACCTCGCTGCCGCGCCCGGTCGATGGCATTCGTGTAGTTCACGAGGGCGATCGCGGCGAGGATTCCGATGATCGCCACGGTGATGAGGAGTTCGATGAGCGTGAACCCGGCGGGAGAGCGTCGGCGCATCGCGGCAGGCTCCTTTTCTCTCCCGCCGGATCAAGAATCGTGCCGCCTCCGGCGGCCCTGCGCCTTTAGAATGACGCGGCGTGATCCCCAAACACCCTTTCGCGTCGGACCTGACGCCCGAGTCAGAGCTCGCCGAGTTCGAGAGGCTCAAGCCGCGGCTCAAGGAGGTGTGGGACTCCATCTCGATGAGAGACGAGTCGCCCCACACCTCGATCGTCGTCCCGTCGCTGACGCTCGACCAGAGCGAGCTCCTGAAGCTGGAGGGGTCCAGCTACTACGAAGAGCGGCTCCTCTTCCTCCTGATCCGCCTCCGGAATCCCCGCGCCCGGGTCGTTTTCGTGACGTCCCAGCCGGTCCACCCCCTCGTCCTGGAGTACTACTTCCAGCTCCTCGTCGGGATCCCGGCGAGCCACGCGCGTTCGCGGCTGACTCTTCTCTGCGCCTACGACGACTCGCCGCGGTCTCTGACCGAGAAGATCCTCGAGCGCCCGCGGCTCATCGAGCGGATCCGGGCGGGGATCGGCGACCCGTCGAGGGCCTACCTCGCCGTCTTCAACTCCACCCCGCTCGAGAGGAAGCTCGCGGTCCTCCTCGGCGTCCCTTTGAACGGCGTGGATCCCGCGCTCCGGCACCTCGGCACGAAGTCGGGGAGCCGCAAGGTCTTCCGGGAGGCCGGGGTGGCGCTTCCGGACGGGTTCGAGGACCTCCGGACCCTCCACGACGTCGAGGAGGCGCTCCTCGAGCTCCACCGCCGGCGCCCGGGCCTCCGGAAGGCCGTCGTCAAGCTCGACGACAGCTTCTCGGGCGAGGGCAACGCCCTCTTCCGCTACCCCGAGACCGTGGACCGCGAGTCCGTTCGCGAGGCGATGGAGAGGTTCGAGTACGCCGTGCCGTGGGAGACGAACGTCGACTACTTCGCGCGGTTCGAGCGGATGGGGGGGATCGTCGAGGAGTTCCTCGAGGGGGACCACAAGACTTCCCCGAGCGTCCAGCTCCGGGTCGACCCGCACGGCGCCGTCGTCCCGATCTCGACGCACGACCAGGTCCTGGGAGGGTCGAGCGGCCAGGTCTTCCTGGGCTGCCTCTTCCCCGCCGCCAACGAGTACCGGATCCGGATCCAGGAAGAGGCTCTCAGGATCGGCGCCGTCCTCGCCCGGTACGGCGTCGTCAGCCGGTTCGGCGTCGACTTCCTCGCCACCCGCCGGGAAGGCTCGGACGACTGGGCGCTCCACGCCCTCGAGATCAACCTCCGGATGGGCGGAACGACCCACCCCTACCTCGCCCTCCAGTTCATCACGGGCGGGCAGATCGACCAGGGCTCGGGGCTCTTCTTCTCGCCCCGCGGCATCCCGAAGTTCTACCGCGCGACCGACAACCTGAAGTCCGACGCCTACCGCGGCCTCCTCCCGGAGGACCTCATCGAGATCCTCACGATCAACGGCCTCCACTACTCGCACAACACCGAGTCGGGGGTCCTCTTCCACCTCATCGGCGCCCTGTCGCAGTACGGGAAGATCGGCGTCACCGCGATCGGCAACAGTCGCGAGGAGGTCGAGCACCTCTACGCGCGGACGCTCGCGATCCTCGACCGCGAGACCTCCTACGGCCGGTAGGGCCCGTCGCGTCCCGGAGGCCGCCCCGCGACCGGGGACCCGGCCGCGGGGTGCGAACATCCCGGCGTGAACTCCGACGCCGAACGCCTCGCCGCCCGCATCGCCGACGCCTCCCTCGCCGTCCACGACGTCCTCACGATCTACCTCGGGGAGCGGCTCGGCCTCTACGACGCGCTCGCCGCCGGCGGGCCCGCGACCGCGGACGACCTCGCCGGGAGGACCGGGACGCACCCGAGGTACGTGAGGGAGTGGCTCGAGCACCAGGCCGCCGCCGGAATCCTCGGCTGCGAAGACCCGGCCGCCCCCGCCGAGAGAAGGCGGTTCCTCCTGCCGCCCGCCGCCGCGGAGGTCCTGACCGAGCGCGAGAGCCTCCTCTGGTCCGCGGCCCGGCCGCGGAGCCTCGTCGCCCTCGCGCAGAAGCTTCCGGCTCTCCTCGAGGCCTTCCGCACCGGTGAGGGGATCCCCGACGGGACCGACGACGCGCGGACGGCGCAGGCCGACCTCGGGCGGGCCGCGTTCCTCCGGCTCCTCGCGACGGAGTGGCTCCCGCGCATCGCCGACGTCGACGGGCGCCTTCGCTCCGAGCCCCCCGCACGTGTCCTCGACGTCGGCTGCGGCGCCGGCTGGGCCTCCATTGCCCTCGCCAGGGGCTACCCTCTCGTCCGCGTCGACGGCCTCGACTTCGACCCCCTTTCCGTCGGGACGGCCCGCGCGAACGCCGACGCCCACGGCGTCGGCGCGCGGGTCGCCTTCCACGCCGCCGACGCCGCCTCGCCGGATCTCCCCGGCGGGTACGACCTCGTCGTCGCCTTCGAGTCTCTGCACGACATGCCCCGCCCCGTGGAGGCGCTCGCGGCGATGCGGCGGCTCGTGGCCCCCGCCGGGACCGTCCTCGTCGTCGAGGAGAAGGTGGGCGAGGCGTTCACTCTCCCCGCGTCGCCGAACGACCGGCTCAACTACGGCTGGAGCGTCCTGACCTGCCTCCCCTCGGCGATGTGCGGCCCCGGCGCCGCCGGGACGGGGACGCTCCTGCGCCGCGAGACCCTCCTCCGCTACGCGCGCGAGGCCGGCTTCTCCTCGATCGAGGACGCCGGCGTCCCGCACGACGCCTGGACCTTCTGGCGCGTGACGAGCTGACGGGCGCGGGCGGGGAGGGTCGCCCCCCCCCGCCCGCCCCCTCGTCAGGCCGGCGCGACGGCAGAAGCCTCCGGCGTCCCCGGCCCCGGCAGCTCCCGCTTCTTCCAGAGAAGGTAGACGGCCGGGTAGACGAGAAGCTCGAGGGCGAACGACGTGACGAGGCCCCCCACCATCGGTGCGGCGATCCGCTTCATCATGTCGGCCCCCACCCCCGTCGACCACATGATCGGCAGGAGGCCGAAGAACGCCGAGAGGACGGTCATCGCCTTCGGCCGGATCCGCTTCACGGCGCCGTGGACGACGGCCTCGACGAGGTCGGGGAGGTTTCGGAGGAGGCCTTTCTTCTTCGCCTCGTCGTGGGCGAGGTCGAGGAAGAGGAGCATGAAGATCCCCGTCTCGGCGTCGAGCCCCATGAGGGCGATCATCCCGACCCAGACCGCGATCGACATGTTGTAGTCGAGGAGCCAGAGGTACCAGACGGCGCCGACGACGGAGAACGGCACGGCCAGGACGATGATGAGCGTCTTCGTCACCGATTTCGTGTTCGCGTACATGAGGAAGAAGATCAGGACGAGGGTGACCGGGATGACGACCTCGAGCCGCTCCCTCACCCGGACCATGTTCTCCCACTGGCCGCTCCAGAGGAGGGAGGTGCCGGTCGGAACCGTCACCCGCTCCTCGACGGCCGCCTTCGCCTTCTCGACGAAGCGCCCGACGTCCTCCTTCGACGTGTCGAAGTCGACGTAGACGTAGCCCGAGAGGAGCCCGTTCTCGTTGCGGATCATCGACGGCCCGGTCACGAGGCGGATGTCGGCGAGCTGCCCGAGTGGGACCTGGGCGCCGGACATCGTCGGGACGAGGACGCGGGAGAGGCTCGAGAGGTCCTCGCGCAGCTCGCGCGGGTAGCGGACGTTGACGCTGTAGCGTTCGCGCCCCTCGACGGTCGTCGTCACGGTCTCGCCGCCGATCGCCGTCATGATGGCCATGTTCGCGTCGGCGGCGGTCAGGCCGTAGCGGGCGAGCGCGTCGCGATCCAGCTCGAAGTCGACGAAGTAGCCCCCCGCGACCCTCTCGGCGAAGGCCGAGCGCGTCGCCGGGAGCGTCTTCACGGCCGCCTCGACCTCGGCCCCGATCCGCTCGATCTCGGCGAGGTCCGAGCCGAAGACCTTCACGCCGATCGGCGTCCGGATCCCCGTCGAGAGCATGTCGATCCGCCCCTTGATCGGCATCGTCCAGGCGTTCGTCGAGCCCGGGATCTTCAGGGCGCGATCCATCTCGCCGATGAGCTCCTCGTAGGTGATCCTGTCGCGCCAGACGTGCCGGAGGACCGCCGACAGCCACTCCGGCGCCCACGGGCTGAACCATCGATCCTTCGGCCGCCACTCGTCCTCGGGCTTCAGGATGACCGTCGTCTCCATCATCGAGAGGGGCGCCGGGTCGGTCGACGTCTCGGCTCGTCCCGCCTTTCCGAAGACGCGCTCCACCTCGGGGAACGTCGCGAGGATCCGGTCCTGCGTCTGCAGGAGCTTCGCGGCCTCGGTGACGGAGATGCCGGGGAGCGTCGTCGGCATGTAGAGGATCGTCCCCTCGTGGAGGGGGGGCATGAACTCCGACCCGAGGGAGAGGTAGACCGGCACGGTCGAGACGAGGACGAGGAGCGAGACCGCGATGACCTTCTTCGGGTGGCGGAGCACGGCCCGGCAGACGGGATCGTAGAGCCGGAAGAGGACCTTCGAGACGGGGTGTTTCTCCTCGGCGTGGTAGGTCCCGACGGCGACCGCGTTGACGGCCTTCTCGACGAGGCGGGCGGGCAGCCGGACGAGCCTCGCGAGGGCGTTTCCCCCGCCGTGCGCGAAACCGAACCGGAACGGGTCCATCCGCGCGAAGAGCATCCGCATCGCCGGGTCGAGCGTGATGGCGAGGACCGCCGCGATCGCCATCGCGAAGTTCTTCGACCAGGCCAGGGGCGTGAAGAGGCGGCCCTCCTGGTCGACGAGCGTGAAGATCGGGAGGAACGAGACGGCGATGACGAGGAGGGAGAAGAAGACCGACGGGCCGACCTCCATCAGCGCCTCGAGGCGGACGGCGTGGAAGTCTCCCTTCCGCCCCGTGTCGTTCCAGATCTGGAGCTTCTTGTAGGCGTTCTCCACCTCGACGATCGCGCCGTCGACGAGGACGCCGATCGAGATCGCGATGCCGCCGAGCGACATGATGTTGACGGTGATCCCCATCAGGTGGAGCGGGATGAACGCGAGGAGGACCGACACCGGGATCGTCAGGATCGGGACGAGCGCGCTCGGGACGTGCCAGAGGAAGATGAGGATGACGATCGAGACGATGACGATCTCCTCGATCAGCTTCCCCTTCAGGTTGTCGATCGCCGACTCGATGAGCGTCGAGCGGTCGTAGGTCGTCACGAGCTTCACGCCGGGCGGGAGCGAGGGCCTCAGCTCGTCGATCCGCGCCTTGACCCTCTCGATCACGTGGAGGGCGTTTTCGCCGGAACGCATGACGACGATGCCGCCGACGGTCTCCCCCTTCCCGTCCAGCTCGGCGAGGCCCCGGCGCAGGTCGGGGCCGAGCGCGACGCTGCCGAGGTCCCTGATCGTCACCGGCGTCCCGCGCTCGTCGGTCTTCACGACGACCTTCTCGATGTCGGCGGTTCCCTTCAGGTACCCGCGGCCCCGCACCATGTACTCGCGTCCCGAGATCTCGATGAGCCGTCCCCCGACCTCGTCGTTGCTCCTCCGGAGCGCGTCCGAAACGGCCTCGAGGGAGATGCCGTACGCCGCGAGGCGGTTCGGGTCGACGGTGACCTGGTACTGCCGCGCCATCCCGCCGACGGTCGCGACCTCCGCGACGCCCTGCACCGACTGGAGCTGGTAGCGGAGGAACCAGTCCTGGTAGGAGCGGAGCTCGTCGAGGGAGGTCTGCCCGCTCTCGTCGACGAGGGCGTACTGGTAGACCCACCCGACGCCCGTCGCGTCGGGGCCGATCTCCGTCTTCACCCCCTGCGGCAGGCTCCCCTGGATCTTCGACAGGTACTCGAGGACACGCGAGCGGGCCCAGTAGAGGTCGGTGCCGTCCTCGAAGATGACGTAGACGAACGAGTAGCCGAAGTCCGAGAAGCCGCGAATCGTCTTCACCTTCGGCGCCCCGAGGAGGGCGGTGACGATCGGGTAGGTCACCTGGTCCTCGAGGATGTCGGGGCTCCGGTCCCACCTCGAGAGGACGATGACCTGCGTGTCGGAGAGGTCGGGGATCGCGTCGAGCGGCACGTCCCGGAGCGCGCGGAACGCGAGGAGGACCGCGACCGCCCAGAGGGCGAGGACGAGGAACTTGTTCTCCGCCGAGAAGCGGATGATTCGCCTGATCACGCTCGCCTCCTCAGTGCCTGTGCCCGGCGTCCGGCGCGGACGTCGGCGTCGCGGGCGCGGCGTGGCCTTCGTGTCCCGTCGTCGGCGTCACGCCGTCCCTCATCCCGGCGAGGGCCGAGGCGAGGCGCGATTCGGAGTCGACGAGGAAGCTCGCCCCGAGGGCGATCTCCTCCCCTTCCTCGAGACCGGAGAGGATCTCCCACGATCCGCCCCCCTGCTCGCCGACCGTCACCTCCCGCGGCTCGAGGACCCCCTCCCCCTTCGAGACGAAGACGACCTTTCGCGTCCCGCTGTCGAGGACGGCGTCGGCCGGCACCGTCAGCGCCGTCCGCGGTGCGCTCTCGAGGACGACGTCCGCGAACATCTCGGGCTTGAGCTCCTCGCGGGGGTTCGCGAACTCGAGGCGGACCTTCGCCGTCCGGGTCTTCTCGTCGAGCGACGGGTAGATGTACGTCACCTTTCCCGTCCAGCTCTGCCCCGGGCGGTAGGCGAGGGTCATCCGCCCCGTCTGCCCCACCTTCACGCGGGGCAGCTCCGACTCGTAGACGTCGGCGAGGACCCAGACGGACGAGAGGTCGACGATGTCGAAGAGCGTGTCGGCCGGCATCACCTTCATGCCGTGGAAGGCCGTCCGCGCCGTCACATAGCCGGAAATCGGCGCGTAGATCGGGAAGCTCCGGAGGGGTTCGCCGCGCGCCTCGAGGGCCGCGATGTCCTTCTCGGCCACTTCCCAGAGCCGGAGGCGCTGCCGGGTCGCCTCGAGGAGGCGTTCGGCCCCCTCGCGCGCCGTGGCGTCGGCCGACGGGCCGAGGGCGCGGACGGCCCGGAGCGCGAGGAGGAGCTCCTGCTGCGTGGCGAAGAGCTCGGGGCTGTAGACGTGGGCGAGGACGTCGCCCTTTCGGACGTACTTCCCGGTGAAGTCGGCGGCGACGTGCTCGACGTAGGCCTCGAAACGCGTGTGGACGTGGTGGACCCGCCGTTCGTCGTAGGCGACGCGGCCGACCGTCCGGATTCCCGTGCCGAAGGTTCCCCGCTCGACCTTCGCGGTCCTGAGCGAGAGGAGCTGGCGCTTGCGGGCGTCGATCGTCACGGTCGCGAAACCGGGGACGCCCGCGTCGCCCGCGCCCCCCCCCGACGCGCCCTCCTCCCTCTTCACGAGGTCCATGCCGCAGATCGGGCAGCTCCCCTTCTCGGCCTTCACGATCTCCGGGTGCATCGGGCAGACCCAGGTCTCGTGCGCCGCGGCCGGCGCGGCCGCGGCGTCCTCCTTCGGGACGAGGTCCATGCCGCAGATCGGGCAGCTCCCCTTCCCGTCCTTGACGACCTCCGGGTGCATGGGGCAGATGTACGTCTTCGCCCCGGCCGAGGCCGGGGGCTTTCCGCCGCCGCAGCCGGTCACGAGAAGGACCGCCGGAACGGCGAGCGCGAAGAGCAGGACCGCGAAGAGCGCGGCGAGGGTCGGATTCTTCTTCGTGCGGTTCATGGGGTCTCTCCTCACATCGCGCCGCCGGCGCTCATCGCGGCCGGGGCGGCGGGGGCGGCGGAAGGGGTCATCGCGGCGGCGCCCTCGAGGCTCAGCTCGAGGAGGGCCGCCCGGGCCGTCCGGAAGCCGGCGAGGCGCGCG
>CALMDF010000298.1 GCA_937864895.1 uncultured Holophagales bacterium
TGCGCGACGAGGCCGAGGTCCGCGGCCACCGCCGGACCTACATCGGCGCCTTCCCCGGCCAGATCATCCAGCTCATGAAGAAGGCCGGGACCGTCAACCCCGTCTTCCTCCTCGACGAGGTCGACAAGATGTCGATGGACTTCCGCGGCGACCCGTCCGCGGCGCTCCTCGAGGTCCTCGACCCCGAGCAGAACCACGCCTTCGTCGACCACTACCTCGACGTCGAGTACGACCTCTCGAAGGTCATGTTCATCGCGACGGCGAACGTGGTCCACCCGATCCCTCCCGCCCTGAAGGACCGGATGGAGATCATCAGCCTCTCCGGCTACACGCCGAACGAGAAGGTGGCGATCGCGAAGCAGTTCCTCGTCCCGAAGCAGGTCAAGGAGAACGGGCTGTCGGCGGAGCAGGCCGTTTTCGAGGACTCGGGGCTCTACGGGCTCATCGAGAAGTACACCCGCGAGGCGGGCGTCCGCAACCTCGAGCGCGAGATCGCCTCGGTCTGCCGGAAGATCGCCCGGAAGGTCGTCGCCGACGAGGCCCAGGGGCCCGTCGTCGTCACGGCCGAGAACCTCCCCGACTTCCTCGGCAAGCCCAAGCACCGCCCCGCGAAGAAGGGGGAGAAGGCCGAGGTCGGCCTCTCCACCGGCCTCGCCTGGACCGAGGCCGGCGGCGACGTCCTCCACATCGAGACGACGCTCATGCGCGGCAAGGGGAACCTCGTCCTGACCGGGCAGCTCGGCGACGTCATGCAGGAGTCGGCCCGGGCGGCCCTCTCGTACGTCAGGAGCCGCGCGGAGATCTACGGCGCGGACCCCGACTTCTACGAGAAGAAGGACATCCACGTCCACATCCCGGAGGGGGCGATCCCCAAGGACGGCCCCTCGGCCGGGATCACGATGGCGACATCGATCCTCTCCGCCGTCACGAACATCGCGTGCCGCAAGGACCTCGCGATGACGGGGGAGATCACGCTCCGCGGGAAGGTCCTCCCCGTGGGCGGCATCAAGGAGAAGCTCCTCGCCGCCTACCGGGCCGGGATCACGACGATCGTCCTGCCCCGCGAGAACGAGAAGGACCTCGACGACCTCCCGGAGGAGATCCGGAACGTCATGGAATGCCACCTCGTGGACGACGTCGACGAGGTGGTGAGGCTGGCCCTGGAGAACGTTCCCACCGCCGCCCCGCCGAAGGCCGTCCCGGCCGAGACGGGGACGACGCCTCCTTCGGTCGCGCACTGACCAGCCGGGCGGCCCCCGCGTGGGGGCCGCCTGCCCCGGCTTCCATCCCTGTAAACCGCTTATGACCCGGAAAGAGAACCCGGTTTCCCGCACGCCGAAGGCCGCGCGAGCGGTCGCCGTGAAGAGCCCGCTCGGCAAGTCCGTCCGGCTCGAGCTCCCCGCCCACCGGGCGGGGGAGCGTCCGCGTGGCCTTCCCCTGCCGTCGGTCGTCGTCCTCGGGAGGTCGAACGTCGGCAAGTCCAGCCTCCTCAACGCGGTCCTCTCGACGAAAGTGGCGAGGGTCTCCCAGACCCCGGGGCGGACGCAGGCCATCCACTGGTACCGCGTCGACGACGCCTTCCACGTCATCGACTGCCCCGGCTACGGGTACGCGAAGACGGCCCGCGAGTCCCGCGAGCGCTTCTCGGGCCTCATCGAGGAGCTCCTCACCGGCGAGCGACGGCCCGACGTCGCCCTCCTCCTCGTGGACGGGCGGCTCGAGCCGCAGGAATCGGACCGGTCGATGGCCCTCTTCCTCCGCAACGCCGGGGTCCCGACCGTCGTGGCCGCCACCAAGTGGGACGCCGTGAAGTCGTCCCAGAGGTTCCGCCACCTCCGGGACCTGGCCGTCGTTTTCGAGGATTCCGAACGCCCCCTCCTGCCCGTTTCGTCCGAAACAGGCGAAAATCTGCCCACCCTCGGCCGTCTTCTCAAGGACCGGCTCATCGGAAGGACCCGGGAGGGTGCCGCGCCCGCGGCGCCGCAGGGTCCGTCACAAAAGGAGTCCTGATGCCCCGCCGCAAGGTTCCCGGCACCGACTACGTCAGCCCGACGATCGACCCGAACGATCTCCCGAACGACCTCGAGGAGGCGATCCCGGCCGACCTCGAGAGCCAGCCGATGCTCGACATCAGGACGCTGCACAACACCCCGATGCCGCAGCTCCTGAAGATCGCGGGCGAGCTGGAGGTCGAGGGGGCCGCGGCGCTCCGCAAGCAGGAGCTCATCTTCAAGGTCCTCCAGGCGCAGACCGAGCGGGCGGGGCTCATCTTCTCGGAAGGGGTCCTCGAGGTCCTCCCGGACGGCTTCGGGTTCCTCCGGGCGCCCGAGTACAACTACCTCGCCGGGCCCGACGACATCTACGTCTCGCCCTCCCAGATCAGGAAGTTCGGCCTCAGGACGGGCGACACGGTGTCGGGGCAGATCCGCCCGCCGAAGGAGGGGGAGCGCTACTTCGCCCTCATCAAGGTCGAGGCGGTGAACTTCGAGCACCCCGACGTGGCGCGCGAGAAGATCCTCTTCGACAACCTGACGCCCCTCTACCCGCAGGAGCGGATCCGGCTCGAGACGCCGAACATGTCCTCGCGCGTCCTCGACCTGATCGCGCCGGTCGGCAAGGGGCAGCGCGGCCTCATCGTCGCCCCGCCGCGGACCGGCAAGACGATGCTCCTGCAGGCCCTGGCGAACTCGGTCACGACGAACCACCCCGAGGTGACCCTCATCGTCCTCCTCATCGACGAGCGGCCCGAGGAGGTCACCGACATGCAGCGGTCGGTGAAGGGCGAGGTCATCAGCTCGACGTTCGACGAGCCGGCGACCCGCCACGTCCAGGTGGCCGAGATGGTCATCGAGAAGGCGAAGAGGCTCGTCGAGCACAAGCGCGACGTCGTCATCCTCCTCGACTCGATCACCCGCCTCGCGCGCGCCTACAACACGACCTGCCCGCCGTCGGGCAAGGTCCTCTCCGGCGGCGTCGACGCGAACGCGCTCCAGAAGCCGAAGCGCTTCTTCGGCGCGGCCCGCAACATCGAGGAGGGGGGCTCGCTCACCATCATGGCGACGGCCCTCATCGACACCGGCTCGCGGATGGACGACGTCATCTTCGAGGAGTTCAAGGGGACGGGCAACATGGAGGTCCACCTCGACCGCCGGCTCGTCGACCGCCGCGTCTTCCCGGCCATCGACATCAACAAGTCGGGGACCCGGAAGGAGGAGCTCCTCATCGAGAAGGGCGAGCTCAACCGCATCTGGATCCTCCGCAAGGTCCTCACGCCGCTCTCGACGGTCGAGGCGATGGAGCTCCTCCTCGAGAGGCTCGAGAAGTCGAGGACGAACCTGGAGTTCCTGAGCTCGATGTCGGCGGGCTGAAGCAGAAGTGAATCGGGGGGGACCCTGGCCCTGCGGGCCAGCGGCCGGTCCCCCCCGAACCCCCCTCCGCACCGGCTGGACGAAGTTCGGGTCCGTACCGGGTAACGGCCATCAGCCCCGCGCCAGGCGCGAGACGAAGTGGAGGCCCCTGCCGAAGAGGGCCGAGAAGGGGAACGGGTAGAGGCCGGGCACGGCCTCCCGCCTCTCCTCCCGAAGGCCCGCGGCCTCGACGGCGCGACCCCACGACTCCGGCGAGAAGTACGAGTAGGGGAGGGCGACGCCGTGCGGGCGGTTGCCGACCCAGTCCATGAACGCCAGGACCCGTCCGTCGAGGCGCGAGCGTGAGAAGTGGTCCTTCACGACGACGACGGGCGCGGCGCGCGCGCACTCGGCGAGGAGGGCGACGGGGTCGTCCGCGTGGTGGAGGACGTCGACGAGGAGGGCGGCGTCGCCCTCGCCGTCCGCCAGGGGCAGCCTCCGCCCGTCGAAAGGGCGGGCGGGGATGGCGCACGGGGAACGGAGGAGGACGTCGAGCCCTTCCGGCCTCACGTCGGTCCGGAGGGCCGAGATCGCGGCCGAGACGCTGCCGTCGCCGCAACCCACGTCGACGAGGCGCCCGGCGGGGAGGAGCGGGGCGAGCGCGCCCGCCAGGACGCGGACCCTCCGCCCGAAGACGAGCGCCCCGTGGGCGGTGCCGACGGCGCCGAGCCCCCGGGCGCCCTTCATCGCCGCTTCAGGCCGAGGATCGAGAGGAAGAAGGAGGCGAGCAGGCCGTGCGCCCCGAGGACGAGGAGGAGCGCCCCCGGGATCATCTTCCGCATCGAGACGGAGTAGTCGAGGTAGTTGAAGACCGAGGCGGCCCAGTCGCGCGCCACGGAAGCGCAGAGCCCGGCCCCCGCGGCGAGGAGGAGGGCGCTGGCGACGAGCCCGGTCTCGAGCGTGACGAAGCGGAAGACGCGCGCGACGCGCGGGTCCTCCGGGAGGAGCCCCTCGGTGACCGCGAAGACCTTCGCGAAGACGGCGAACGTCACCGCCTCGACGCCGGCGAGGACCATGACGGCCGCCCCGAGCATCGCGTGGACGTCGAGCGTCGCGGCGCCGACGTGCCGCGGCCCGGGGTAGAGCCACGCGAGGAGGCCGGCGCCGAGGAGGACGAGGAGGAGCCCCGGCCAGAGGTAGAGCCAGCGGGGCGAGTAGATGAGGAGGAAGCGGAGGTGGCGCCAGCCGTCGCGCCAGGTGCGCAGGTGCGGGGGGCGCGAGCGGCCGTCCTTGCGGAGCGTCACCGGGATCTCGCCGATCCGGAGGCCGAAGAGGGCCGCCTTCACGACCATCTCGCTCGCGAACTCCATCCCCGTCGTCCTGAGGCCGAGCCGGTCGACCGCGTCCTTGCGGAAGGCCCGGATGCCGCAGTGGAAGTCCGAGGTCGGGACCCGGAAGAAGAGACGGCCGAGGAAGGAGAGGACGGGGTTGCCGAGCCAGCGGTGGAGGAAGGGCATCGCGCCCGGCTCGATCCGCCCCCGGAAGCGGGAGCCCATGACGAGGTCGTACCCCTCCTCGAGCTTCGAGACGAAGGAGGGGACCTCGCCGAAGTCGTAGGAGTCGTCGGCGTCCCCCATGACGACGTACCGCCCCCTCGCCGCGGCGACGCCGCCGAGGAGCGCCGCCCCGTAGCCGCGCTCGGGGACCGGGACGAGGCGCGCCCCGGCGCCCACGGCGATTTCCCTCGAGCCGTCCGTCGAGCCGTTGTCGGCGACGATCACCTCCCCGGCGAGGCCGGCGGCGCCGAACGTGTCGAGGGCGCGCCTCACGCAGCGCTCCAGCGTCTCGGCCTCGTCGAGGCAGGGGATGACGACGGAGACGAGGGGGGGCGCCGGGTCCATTCGAGGATTGTCGCCCGAGTCCGGGCCCGGCCCGTCATCGTAAGATCGGCGTGGCCATGACTCCCGCGATCCCCGTCTCCGTCGTCGACTTCGTGAACGCCTGGCCGCTCACCTGGGGGTTCCTCAAGGGGGCCGTCGAGGGGTTCCTCCCCATCACCGACATGCCGTCCGCCTGCGCCGACCGGCTCGCCCGGGGCGAGGTGCAGGCCGGGATCATCCCGGCCATCGAGGCGGCGCGGATCCCCGGCATCCGGATCGTCCGCGGGGTGGGCATCGCCGCGTACGACCGCGTGAGGAGCGTCCTCCTCGTCTCGCGGGTCCCCTTCCCCGAGATCCGGAGCGTCGCCCTCGACACGAGCTCGCGCTCCTCGGCCGCGATGGTCCGGCTCCTCCTCGCGGACCTCTACGGCGTCACCCCCGACTTCCACCGCGCGGTCCCCGAGCTGCCCCGGATGCTCGCGACGGCGGACGCGGCCCTCCTCATCGGCGATCCGGCGCTGACGGCGAAGGCGGAGGGGCTCCACGTCCTCGACCTCGCCGAGGGGTGGCACCGGCTCACGGGCCTCCCATTCGTCTTCGCCGTCTGGGCCGTCCGGCGGGACGTCCCGCCGGAGCCCTTCCTCTGGTCCCGGGACTACGCGAGGCAGAGGATCGGCGAGATCGTCGACGCCGCTGTGGCGCGGACCGGGCTCGGGAAGGCGCTCGTCGCCGAGTACCTCGAGTCGAATCTCCACCACGACCTCGACGAGGACGACGAGCGCGGGCTCGCCGAGTTTTACCGGCGGGCGGCCGCGCGCGGCCTCATCTCGTCGCCCGATCTCCCGCCGTTCTCCGGGGTCCCGCTCGTCCCGAGGTCGTTTTCCTGATGTCCGGAGCCGCACGGGCCGAGTTCCTTCCGAATCCCCCGTCCCCGGGCCTCGGGGGCTCGCTCCGCGTGTCGGCGATCCTCGACCGGGCCGCCTCGGGAGGGCGCATCTCGCCCGCCGAGGCGCTCGTCCTCTTCGAGGAGGCTCCGCTCCTCGAGCTCGGCGCCGCGGCGGCGGCGGCGCGCCGGCGGTTGCACCCGGGCAACCGTGCGACCTACCAGGTCGACCGGAACATCAACTACACGAACGTCTGCGTCTACCGGTGCACCTTCTGCGCCTTCTACAGGAAGGCCGGGGACGAGGACGCCTACGTCCTCCCCCTCGACGAGATCGCCTCGAAGGTCGAGGAGACGCTCGCGCTCGGCGGGACGGGGGTCCTCCTGCAGGGGGGCGTTCACGCCGACCTGCCCTTCTCGTTCTACGAGGAGCTCCTCTCCTTCCTGCGCGACCGCTACCCGCGCATCCACCGGCACGCCTTCTCGGCGCCCGAGATCTTCTTCCTCGCCAAGAAGGAGAAGCTCCCCATCGCCGAGGTGCTCGTGCGCCTCCGCGACGCCGGCCTCATGTCGGTCCCGGGCGGCGGGGCCGAGGTCCTCGAGGACGGGGTGAGGAAGCGGATCCGGGCGCTCGCCAAGGCCCCCACCGGGAAGTGGGCCGAGGTCCACCGCGAGGCGCACCGGCTCGGGATGCCGACGACGGCGACGATGATGTTCGGCGTCGGCGAGACGTACGCGGAGCGGATCGCGCACCTCGAGGTCGTGAGGCGGATCCAGGACGAGTCCCTCGCGGAGGGAAAGGAGTCGTTCACGGCGTTCATCCCCTGGACCTTCCAGGAGGAGAACACGGCTCTCGACGGGACGGTCGAGGTCTCGACGGGCCACGACTACCTCCGGACCCTCGCCCTCTCGCGCCTCTTCCTCGACGGCGTCCCCCACGTGCAGGGCTCCTGGGTGACCCAGGGCAAGAAGATCGGGCAGGTGTCGCTCTTCTTCGGCGCCGACGACCTCGGCTCGATCATGATCGAGGAGAACGTCGTCGCGGCGGCCGGGGCCCACAACCGGATGACCCGCGAGGACATGGTCGGCCTCATCCGGGACGCCGGCTTCACGCCCGCGCAGCGCGGCTCGGTCTACGACCGCTGCCACGCTCCCTGCTGCCGGTTCGCGGAGGGCGGGGAAGGGTGACCGTCGAGGAACCGAAGGCCGCGCAGGACGCGGGGGCGGTCAACCGCGAGGGCGGGATGCTCGCCTGGTCGAGCCGGATCGACCCCACGGTCCCCCGTACCTGAAATTCCTGTAACATTTGCAGAAGTATTGCTGAGCTCGCAAACTGCGGGTCGGTTGGAAGGAGACCGCATGGCCACGGATCTCGACAGGCTTCGCCAAACCGTTGAGTCGATTCTGAAAGAGAACAAGGCGCTTAACGAGAAGGACGTCAAGGCCGCAGTCGGAAAGCTCCTCAAGGTGAAGCCGGCCCAGATCGGGGCCGGGGTCATCCGCGAAGTCCGCCGCAAGCTCGGCATCGACCGTCCCGCCGCCCTCGCCTGGGCCAGGACCTTCCTCGCCAAGGCGCCGACGACCGAGGCGCGCGTCGTCATCGACGCCGTGGCCGAGAAGTTCGGCATCCGGGTCGGCCCGCCGGACGTGACACGGCTTCGCCCTGCGGAGGCGCGGCGCCCGCGCAAGAACGGCCGGAAGAAGTCCGGCCGCCCGAAGGTCCTGAAGCCCGAGGTCGTCGAGGCCGTGCCGCGGAAGGGGCGCGGCAAGGCGGCGAAGATGCCGGAGCCGGTCGTCGTGCCGGGCCCGGTGAAGGGGGAGGTCTCCGTGACCTTCCAGGGGCGCGGGACCCCCGAGGACCTCGCCCGGTTCTTCCTCTCCCTCTCGAAAAAGAGCTGAACGACCCGGCGGTTGACCCTCGCGGTCGCCGACCTCATAATGCCCGCCCCTCGGGTTGGGGGGTCGTCCAATGGTAGGACTGCAGACTCTGGATCTGCCTATCGGGGTTCGAATCCCTGCCCCCCAGCCAATCTGACGAAACGCGCCGCCCACGGGCGGCGTTTTCGTTCAGAGCGTTCGGGAGACGAGGCCGAGCCGCCGGAGGAGCCGCTCCGCGACGAGGACGGCGAGCGCCGCCCCCGCGACGTCCGCGGCGAGGTCGAGAGCCTCCACCTCCCTCCCCGGCACGAAGGACTGGTGGAACTCGTCGCCGACGCCCCACGCGAAGGCCCCGAGGAGGACGGCGGCGGCCGTTCGCCGGCGCGTTCCCCCTTCCCCCTCCCGCCCTCCCCGGGGGGCGGGGAGGCAGAGGACGAAGGACCAGGCGGCGCGACGGACCTTGACGGAAGCCGGGAAG
>CALMDF010000299.1 GCA_937864895.1 uncultured Holophagales bacterium
CAGGTCCTGGCTCACATTTCCGGAAAAATGAGAAAGCACTTCATCAGAATTCTTCCCGGTGACAAGGTGCTCGTGGAGCTTTCTCCCTACGACCTGAACCGGGGTCGCATCATCTACAGGTACAAGTAGTAAACTGTATGGCTCCGCCGGCTCCTCCGGGAGGCCAAGGGCGAAAAAGTCGAGGAACCACATGAAAGTCCGCGCGTCCGTGAAGAAGATCTGCTCCAAATGCAAGGTGATCCGGAGGGCCGGGGTCGTCCGGGTCATCTGCGAGAACGCCAAGCACAAGCAGCGGCAGGGTTAGAGGGAATAGGGAATGGCTCGTATCAGCGGCGTCGATCTCCCCCCGAACAAGCGCGTCGAGATCGGTCTCACCTACATCTTCGGGATCGGCCGCTCGACGGCCAAGATGATCCTGAAGGACACCGGGGTGGGCCCCGACACGCGGGTCAAGGACCTGTCCGAGGACGAGGTCACGAAAATCCGCAAGAAGATCCAGGACGACGTGAAGGTCGAGGGCGACCTCCGCAAGGAGACCGCCCAGGACATCAAGCGTCTCATGGATATAGGCTGCTACCGGGGCCTCAGGCACCGCCGCGGCCTCCCGGTGCGCGGCCAGAGGACGCACACCAACGCCCGGACTCGGAAAGGCCCGCGTCGCGGCGCCGTGGCCGGCAAGAAGAAGGCTACGAAGAAGTAGTGAGGAGCAGGAAAGCCGATGGCTGCCGCTGAAGCGAAGGGCCGCAAGAAGGGCCCCAAGAAGGAAAAGAAGAACGTCCCGCACGCCGTGGCGACCGTCCAGGCGTCGTTCAACAACACGATCGTGGCGATCACGGACCCCTCGGGGAACGTCCTCGCCTGGTCGTCCGCCGGACGGATCGGGTTCAAGGGCTCGCGCAAGGGGACGCCGTTCGCGGCCCAGCTCGCCGCGGGCAACGCCGCCCAGCTCGCCCAGGAGCACGGTGTCCGGACCCTCGACGTCCGCGTCCAGGGCCCCGGCGCGGGCCGCGAGAGCGCCATCCGCGCCCTGGCGGCGGCCGGGCTCGACATCCGGTCGATCCGCGACGCCACGCCGATCCCCCACAACGGCTGCCGGCCCCGCAAGCGGCGCCGCGTCTGATCCCGGGCCCCGAGCCGGAGGAGCGCCGCTCCTCCGGCGGGGATGCGAGAGCGGGAGGCCCGCGGGCCTCCCGGCCCCCCGGACCGGGGGGACCTTCCTGCGCGCGGAGAGCGCGCCGGCGTCCGTAAACCGGCTCCCGATTCCGGGCCGGGACGAAGGGCGAAACGCAACGACGGAATCGGCCTGGAGGTTTTCTCACCCGTGGCGCGTTATCACGAATCCGTCTGCCGGCTCTGCCGGCGCGAGGCCATGAAGCTCTTCCTGAAGGGCGACCGCTGCTTCACGAACAAGTGCGCCATCGAGCGCCGCAACTTTCCGCCCGGCCAGCACGGCAAGCGGCGCTCGAAGATCCTCGGCTACGGCATCCAGCTCCGCGAGAAGCAGAAGCTGAAGAGGTTCTACGGGCTCCTCGAGGGGCAGTTCCGCCTCACGTTCGAGAAGGCGGAGCGGATGCGCGGCGTGACCGGCGAGAACCTCCTCTCGCTCCTCGAGCGCCGGCTCGACAACGTCGTCCACCGCCTCGGCTTCGCCGCCTCCCGGCAGCAGGCGCGGCAGCTCGTCCGCCACGGCCACGTGACCGTCAACGGCCGCAAGGTCGACGTCCCGAGCTTCGTCGTCGGACCGGGCTCCGTCGTCGCGATCAAGGAGAAGAGCCGGACGAACCCGGGCGTCGTCGCCGCCGTCGACTCGGCCAAGGGCCGCGGCGTCCCCGAGTGGCTCGACCTCGCCG
This sequence comes from uncultured Holophagales bacterium, assembly GCA_937864895.1. GTDB lineage: Bacteria > Acidobacteriota > Thermoanaerobaculia > UBA5066 > UBA5066 > UBA5066. Next base: position 1,851 of record CALMDF010000299.1, read on the forward strand.
CCTCCGAGTTCAAGGGAACGGTCAAGGCGCTCCCGCGCCGCGAGGACGTCTCCCTGCAGGTCAACGAGAAGCTCATCGTCGAGCTCTACAGCAAGTGACGGGCTCTGCCCCGAGGAGAAGCGAACGATGATGTGGAAGGGCTTCCAGCGACCGAACCGCCTCGAGGTGGACGAGGAGTCGGGGAACTACGGCCGCTTCACCGCCCAGCCGCTCGAGCGTGGCTGGGGAACGACGGTCGGGAACGCGCTCCGGCGCGTCCTTCTTTCGTCGATCGAGGGAGCGGCGATCACCGCCGTCAAGATCGACGGCGTCGAGCACGAGTTCACCGCGATGACGGGCGTCGTCGAGGACGTGACCGACGTCATCCTGAACCTCAAGAGCCTCGCCATCCGGATGCACGACGACGGCCCGCGCACTCTCGTCCTCGACGCGAAGACGAAGGGCGTGGTGACCGCCGACGCCTTCGAGGACGACGCGCAGGTCGAGATCCTCACGCCCGACTCGCCCGTGGCGACGCTCGCCGACGGCGGCCGTCTCCGCCTCGAGGCGACGGTCACGAAGAGCCGCGGCTACGTCCCGGCCGATCGGAACTTCGACCAGGACGCGCCGATCGGCACGATCCCCCTCGACTCGGCCCACTCGCCCGTCCGCCGCGTGAACTACCGCGTCGAGGCGGCCCGCGTCGGCCAGGCGACCGACTACGACAAGCTCGTCCTCGAGGTCTGGACGAACGGCACGATCACCCCGCGCGACGCGGTCGGGCTCGCCGCCGTCCTCCTCCGCGAGCACCTCGCCATCTTCGTCAACCTGGAGACGGACGAGGGCGGGCCGGCGACCGGGCCCGAGATCCCCCAGAGCGAGCTCGACGCCCTCCTCGACACCAACGTCGAGGAGCTGGAGCTCTCGGTCCGCAGCGCGAACTGCCTGAAGAATGCCGGTATCCGGACCCTTCGGGAGCTCGTGCAGAAGACCGAGAAGGAGATGCTCGAGACGAAGAACTTCGGGCGGAAGAGCCTGAACGAGATCAAGGAGATCCTGCGCGAAAAGGGCCTGGCCTTCGGAATGAAGCTCGAAGCCCCCACGAGCGCGGGTCGCTGAGGACCTGACCGATGCAGCACAACAAGGCCGGACGCAAGCTGGGGCGGACCAGCGCGCACAGGAAGGCCCTCTTCCGCAACCAGCTCGACTCCCTCTTCACCCACGAGCGGATCCAGACGACGCTTCCCAAGGCCAAGGAGCTGCGGCCCCTCGCCGAGAAGCTCGTCACGCTCGGCAAGCGGGGAGGGCTCCACGCCCGGCGGCTCGCGCTCAGGGACGTCAGCCAGGATGCCGTGAAGCGCCTCTTCGACGAGATCGCTCCCCGTTTCGCGACGCGCCCCGGGGGCTACACCCGGATCATGAAGCTCGGGACGCGGCCCGGCGACGGCGCCGAGAAGGCGATCCTCGAGTTCGTCGACTTCGACTTCGCGCAGCGGCGCGCCGACAAGAAGGCCGCCGAGAAGGCCTCGACGGAGAAGAAGGAGTCGTTCCTCGACAAGGCGCGGCGTCTCGTGACCGGAAAGGGCACCGCCGAGAAGACGGAGGAAGCGGCCGCCGAGGCGACCGCGGCCGCCGAGCCCGCGAAGAAGGCCGAGAAGAAGCCCAAGGCGGCCAAGCCCGCCAAGGCGGCCGCGCCGAAGGCCCCGAAGGCCAAGGCCCAGAAGATGGGCAGCTCCACCACCCGCACGCCGCGCAAGGCCGGCGGCGCCTAGACTCTAGACGGTATTTCCCGGGGGTCCTTCGCCGGAAGGCGAAGGGCCCCCGGACGCCGCCCCTTCCGCGGCGGCGAGAATCCCCTCCAGCTCCACGAGGAGCGCCTTCGTCGAGAACGGTTTCGTGAGGAAGCGCGCCGCGCCGAGGCGGAGCCCCGTCGCCCTCTCCTCGGCCTGGGTCCTTGCCGTCAGGACGACGACGGGGACGGCGGCCGTCCGCGGGTGGGCCTTGAGGCGTCCCAGGACCTCGAATCCCGAGAGGCCCGGCGAGAGGGAGAGGTCGAGCAGGATGGCGTCGGGCGGCTCGGCGAGGGCCAGGCGCAGCGCATCCTCCCCGTTCGCCGCCTCGACGGGGACGAGCCCCGCGGTCCGCAGCTTGAAGACGAGGATCTTGAGGATGTACGGCTCGTCGTCGACGACGAGGACCCGCCGTCCGCGGAGGTTCCCTCGATCCCCCACTCGCGGGGAGTCTACCGGGGTCCGAGGAGGAGGACCACGGCCATGGCGTCGCGGCGGCCGTGCGTGATGGTCACGTGCGCGGCGACGACACCGAGGGCGTCGGCCCGGACCCGGGCCCGCCCCGCGAGAACGAGCCGGGGGGGGCCGCCCGGCTCCCGCGCCACGGCGATCTCGCGGAAGGCGACCCCCCGCATTCCGGTTCCGAGCGCCTTCATCGCGGCCTCCTTGGCGGCAAACAGGCCCGCGACGTGCTCGGCGACCCGGCGCGAGCCGAGAGGACGCCGGACCTCGCCGGGGACGCAGATCCGGTCGAGGAACCTCGGCCCGTGCCGTTCGAGCGCTTCCTCGATTCGCTCGATCTCGCAGAGGTCGACCCCGAGTCCGACGACCGCCCCGCCGTGGGGATAGGCCGCCGTGAGGAGGGCGGCGCGAGAGTCGGCGAGAAGCGTCATTGGGACGCCGCCGGGCGGCCGAGGAGTTCCCGGACCGCGAGGAGGAGGTGGAGGACACCGAGCCCGGCGACGAATCCCCGGAAGGATGGGGAGGCGAGAAACGGCTGAAGGGCGACCGGCGAGGGGAGCACCACGCGGTGCATCCAGAGCCGGCTCCACGGGGCCACGAGGAGAAGGAGGCCCGCTTCCAGGAAATAGAAGCCGAGGAGGACCTTCATGAACCTCCCGGCGTGGCCCTCGTTCACCGCCGCATTGTAGGGGCGGAGGCGAAGCGGCGCCGCCGCGAGACGGCGCCGGGAGCCGGTGCCTGCCAAGGGATCAGTCGGGTGACGGAGAGCTCCTGTGGGATCCGCCACCAGACCGGGAGGGTGGCGGAGACGAGGAACGGGAGGAGGAAGGCGGAGCCGACGACCTGGAGGACGAAGGCGGAGCCGAGTACGTGCCGGAGCCGGAGCGCGACGGCGGCGGCGCCGAGGAGCGGGATGGCGCTGCGGAGCGCGGGGCGGGAGCCGATCTCGGGGCCTCGAAGGAGCGAGACGGGGGCGGCGCCGAGGAGCGGGACGGAGTCTCGTCGCGAGGGGCCGGGGCCGACCTCGGGGTGTCGAAGGAGCGGGACGGGGGCGGCTCAGAAGGGCGGGAAGGGGTCTCGGACCGCGGAGCGGGAATCGCGTCTCCAGGGCTCGAGCCCCGGGAGGGCGCGCCGGAGCCCCGCCAGCCCTCGTCGCGCTGGGGCGCGGGCGCCTCGCGACGGGTGGGCGACCCAGCGGTCGAGCGCGAAGGCTCGGGGTCGGGGGCCCGCTCCCGCCTCGGTGGGACGACGAGCGAGCGGGAGGGCGTGGTTCCCGGGCGGGGCTCGGTGCCGGGAGACCTCCAGCCGTCGTCCCCTCGGACGGACCGGTCTCGTCCGAATCCGCCGCTGAGCGGGGGCTCGTCCACGCGGGAAGGGGCGGTCTCGGGTCCGCGGCCCGGGCGCGTCTCGGCGACGACGCCGGAGTCGCGCCAGAGCTCACGCGTCGTCGGCGCTTCTCCGCGTCCCGGGCTCGGACGCTCGTCGGTCCGGCCGGGAGCGGCTTCGCGGCGGGGGGCGGCGAGCTGGTCGGCGGGAACTGGACGGTAGCCGGGGTCCTGGCCGGCCGTCACGAAGGAACGCCGGAGGCCGTCGCGGGTCGTCGCCCCGAGCGTCGTCTCGCGCCGGAGGACCGGCGTGAGATCCGCGATGCCGCCTCCGCCGCGAGGCGTGTCGCCGAGAGACTGCGGGGCTCGCCGGACGGCGTCCTGGATGGCCGTGGTGACCGAGCCTCCCCGGCCGCGTTCGATCCTGAGCGGGGTCGTCGCGACGAGGCCGCGTTCCCCGGGCCTGAAGCCGACACGCTCGTGCCCGAGGACGTCGCGCCGCGCGTCGAGGCGGGAGCCCATCTTGTCGACGGAGGCGTAGCTCCAGCCGCGAGGGTCGACGCGGGTCACGTCGACCCGTCCGCGCAGGTGCGGGTAGGCGTGGGTGCCGCGCTCCGCGCCGACCTCGTTCCGGCGGGACCTGGCCCAGGCCTCGCCGTGGCCGCCGCCGTGATGACCGCCGCCGCCGTGGTGGCCGCCGTAGTAGCCGCCGTAGTAGCCGATCGGGCACCAGCCCACCCACGACGGGGTGTAGCTCCAGTAGACCCAGGCGGGCGAGTAGTAGGTGCCCGGGGCCCAGTACCACCCGTATCCGACGTCCCAGTACCAGGAGCCGTAGTGGTAGGGGAGCCAGCCCCACGGCTCGTAGGAGACCCAGGTCAGGCCGGCGGGCGACCAGCGCCAGTAGCCGTCGACGTAGGGCCGCCAGCCGGTGACGACGGACGGCCTCCAGGCGTAGGAGCCGTCGACGAGGATCCACGAGCCGTAGCTTTCGAAGTCGCCGGCGGCGTAGTCGTAAGCGTACTCGGCGGAGACGAAGCGGCTCGCCGCATCGCCCGGGACGAGGGCCCTTCGTTCGGCGATGAAGCCGGCGAAACGGTCGGCCGGCTCCCGGAGCCAGTCGACCTCGAGCGGAGAGTCCCCGGAGACGAACACGTACTGGCCGCTCCGCAGGATTGCGCGGCCCGACCGGGCGTGGACGTCGGCCCGGCCCGAGGTGACGTAGATCTCGGTCCCCCGCCGACCGGTCTCTACCCGGTACAGGCCCTCGTCGGGGAGGAGGACCGTCGCGTCCTCCGTGTCGATCCGTGTCGCCTCCTCGCGGCTCGTCGACCAGCGGTGCTCGACCGAGACGGCGCCTCTCTCGAGGTAGATCGCGTTGCGCTCGTCCTCGGCCTCGTAGGTCCTCGCAAGGCGATCGAACCGGAGGTTCGTCAGGACGTCGATGCGCAGGACGTTCCCGTCGGCCAGGATGACCTCGGCCCGGGAGGAGGAGCCGGTCGAGATCCGGTCCCCGGCGAGGACCGGCGTGTTGGGCCGGGCGGAGGGGTCGTTCTCGGCCCGGGAGACGAGAGAGACCTCGGATCCGACGTAGGAGAGGTACGAATACCCTTCCCGCTGCGCGAAGGCGGAGGCTCCCGGCAGGAGGAGTGCGAGCGCGAGGGCGTACCGGAGAGCTCGGGTGGGCATCGGAGTCGACCTCCACCCGAAACCGATGCGACCCCCGTGCCACCCCCGACAGTCCCCCGACGGAGACGCCGGCCGACTCGATGCTTGACCCGCGGACTCCCGCAGGTCAACCTCGAGACGTGGTCTTCGAATTCCTGAAGAAGAAGTTCCTGGATCTGGCGGCTTCGGCGACACCCCGGGAGGACGCGGCTCCGCCCCGGGCCGGCGAGAGCTACGAGGAGCGCCGGGCCAGGGCCGAAGAGCTTCACGAGAGGGGAGCGGCCGCCGCCGCGGTCGAGGTCCTCGAGAAGCTCGCGGCGGATCTCGCCGGCGAGGGGAGTTTTCCGCTCGCCGTCGCCGTCAGGCACCAGATCAGCGCCTGGAGCGCGTCTCCGCCCGCGGCCGAGACCGCCACCGAGGACGGCGAGCGGATGACCCGGCAGCTCGCCGAGAGCGGGTCCTGGACGAGGCCCCCGGGCGTGCTCCTCGACGCCCACGAGATCCCGGAGGGGCTCGACAGGGCCCGTTTCTTCGCCGGGATGACGAGCGAGGAGGTCGCCGGCTTCATCGCCTCGACCGAGCGCCGGACCTTTCTCGAGGGCGAAGCGGTCATCGAGCAGGGGAAAACCGGACGGAGCCTCTACATCGTCACCCGGGGCGTCCTCGGGGTCGAGTCGACGGGAACCGAGGGCGGAACGCTGCGAATGGGCGTCCTGACGATGGGAGACGTGTTCGGCGAGGTCGGCCTCCTGACGGGACGGCCGAGGACGGCGACCGTCATCGCCGAGACCGGGGCGGAATGTCTCGAAATTTCCGAGGAGGCCTGGAAGGGGATCCTCGGCCGGTTCCCGAGGGTCCGGAAGGTGCTCGAGGAGGTCCACCACGAGCGGGCTCGGCTCGCGGCCGACGCCATCCTCGAAGACCTTCGCCGACGGAGAGGGGACGAGGGAGCCTGAATGGCCATTCGGGACATCGTGAAATACGGCGACGCCCGGCTCGTCGCGAAGAACGAAGACGTCACGGACTTCGGGGACCCCTCGCTGCGGCAGCTGGTGCGGGACCTCCTCGACACGGGGTGGGCGGCGCCGGGGCTGGGCATCGCGGCGCCGCAGATCGGCGTGAACAAGAGGGTGTGCGTCGTCGACCTCTCCGTCGGGAAGGATCCTTCGCAGATCCTCGTCCTGGTCAATCCCCGCGTGGTGGACGCCGAGGGGCTGGTGAGGGACGAAGAGGGGTGCCTCTCGTTCCCCGACGTCGTCGAGATCGTCGAGCGCCCCGAGGCGGTCGCGGTCGAGGCCTGGGACGAGAACGGCGTGAAACGGGTCCTCGAGGGCGCAGATCGCCTGGCCCGGGCCTTCTGCCACGAGGTCGACCCCCTCGACCCCCGCC
>CALMDF010000300.1 GCA_937864895.1 uncultured Holophagales bacterium
GGCGCGGCGCTGACGCGGCAGCTCAAGGGCGCCCTGCGCCGGGGTGAGATGGAGGTCCGCTACCTGCCGGTCGTGGACGTCCGCTCGGGCCGGTGCGTCGGCGCGGAGGCCCTCCTGAGGTGGCGGCACGCGCGGGAGGGCCTCCTGTCGCCCGACCTCTTCATCGCCTTCGCGGAGGAGACCGGGCTCATCGTCCCGATCACGGACTGGCTCATGCGGCAGGTCGCCCGGGACCTGCCCGACGGGCTCCCCGACCCCGAGAGATTCCACGTCTCGATCAACCTCGCAGGGGCGCACCTGCGCGACGAACGCACCGTGGGGACGATCCTGCGCGCGTTCGAAGGCTCGAGCCTCGGGCCGGGCAGCCTCGTCTTCGAGGTGACCGAGAGGGAGTTCATCGAGGACGAGGGGGGGACCGCGCGGAACGTCCTCGAGGCGATCCAGGCGTGGGGAGCGAAGGTGGCGCTAGACGACTTCGGGACCGGCTTCTCGAACATCGCCACCCTCCGCCGGTTCAGGCTCGACCACCTGAAGATCGACAGGAGCTTCGTCGAGGGGATCGGCACGGGTTCCGTTGCCGAGACGGTCATCGACGCCATCGTCGACCTCGGGCAGAAGCTCGACATGACGATCATCGCCGAGGGCGTCGAGCGGCCCGAGCAGGTCGACTACCTCGTGGCCCGCGGCGTCCACCTGGTCCAGGGGTTTCACTTCTCCCTGCCGCTCACGCTGAAAGGGCTCGTCCGGTTCGTCGAGTCGAGGGCGGCCCTCGGCACCGAGCAGGGCGGGGAGAGGGAGGACGCGGCGCCGGGAGCGCCCGGCGCCGGAGTCGCTTGAGCGGTCGGGCCCGGGCCGCCCCTACTGCCCCACGATCCGGACCGTGGAGGTCATCGGGAGGTCCTTGGACGACTGCAGGAGCGAGAGAAGCTGTGCCGTGATCGCCAGGGACTGCATGGACCGGCCGGCGTCGCACCCCGCCGTGCCCCGCGGGATCGCCCACCTCCCGCCGTCGTAGCGGACGTCCACCTCGCTCGAGGAGCACTCGCCGCCGGGGCGGACGGCGAAGAGCCGCCGCTCGGAGGCCGGCTGGTCGGGACGCCTCGGCCGGATGACGACCTCCCGCTCCGGGCGTGCGAGCTCGCCGAGGTAGTGGAGGATCGACTGCGGCGAGCGCATGACGATCCGACCCCTCGGCTCGGCCGGCGCCTGGAGAGCCGCGGCCTCGACGGCCCCGCGCGAGTCGAAGAGCCGCACGTCGGCGGGGGACCTTCCCCCGCAGGCGCCGGTCAGAGGGGCCGTGAGCCTGAGCTTCGTGGACGTCTTCTCGAGCTGGAAGGTCCCGTCGCCCACCGGCCGGAGCCGGAGGGGCGAGGAGGAGATCTGGACGAGGGTCGGGAGGCGGCGGGCCTCCGCGGCGTCGACCGGCGGGCCGATCCGCTCGGTACGGAAGTCGTCGAACTCCCAGCGGCCCGAGTCGGCCAGGTCGGAGACGAGGGCGCCGAAGCGCGCGAACGACGGCTCGGTCGGGTCGTTCTCGAGAACGGTCATCGGCTCTCCACCCACGGCCCCGCACTCCAGCTCGAAACGCTTGACCACGAGGTAGAGGAGGACCTCGCGGTTGTAGCCCTGGTCCCAGAAGTACTCGAGGATCTCCGTCCCGACGGGGGTCATGATTCCCCTCGTGAACTCCTGGGAGTCGAGGACCGCCACGTCGAACGTGGGGGAGTCCGTGAACCCGAAGCTGGGCGAGAAGGCCTGGATGTCCGCGGCCGCCGATCCGGTCGACGCGGCGGCTCCGATCCGGGACTCCGCCCGGACGCTTCCGGTGATGCGGGAGAGGCCCGTGAAGACCATGGGCCTCCGATCCCGCGCGCGGAGGATGTTCATGAGGAGCATCTCGTTGCGGGCGTTCTCGGCCGCGGTGTTGTAGTCCACGGCGCGGCTCGACAGGGCGCCGTGTGAGACGCAGCCCCCGAGGGCGAGGGCGGCGACGGCGGACAGGAGGACGGGGAGGGTTCTCTGGTTCTTCATCTGCCGTGTCTCCGGAGCGGTCACTTCTTCAGGTAGCCCGTGAGGATCTTCACGAGCCCGACGGGGACCTCGGGCCGCTCCCGCATGAGCTGCCAGAAGGGCTCGCGGTGGATTCGAAGTGCGAGGACCTCGCTCTCGGCCGTGCAGGTCACCGAGCGGGGATCGCCCGTCAGTATCGAGAGCTCGCCGATGACGTCCCGCGAGCCGAGGCGCTTTCCTGTCGGGACGCCGCCGGCGGAGATGCCGATCGTCCCCTCGACGATGAGGTAGAGGGCGTCGCCCGTGTCCCCCTCCCGGATGACGACGTCCCCGGCCTGGAAGGAGACCTCGTCGGCGATCGGCAGGAGGGCGGCCACGTCCTCGGCGGGGATCTCCCGGAACAGCGAGACCTGCTTCAGGAACAGGACCTTCTCGAGCGGCGCCAGCGGCATCCGGATTTCTCCTTCACTTTCCTGGCCGGCCCCGTCGGCCGGCGTTCCGAGGACCTGACGCGCCGTGGCCCTGAAGAGCGGGTCCGGCGAGGCGAGCTCGGCTTCGATCGCCGGCCTCAGCTCCGGGCGGGCGGAGCGGCCTGCCGACGCGAGGGCGCAGAGGCGGATCCACGGGTCCGGGCTCGTGAGGAGCCGCCCCACGTGGACGTGGGGGGGCTGGCTCGTGACGCCGAGGAGCCTGGCGGCCTCCTCGCGCTCGGAGGCCGAGCCGCCCACGTACGGGACGAGGACGTCCTTCTCGGCCTGCGCGACGTTCTCGATGAGCTCGATGGCGTTGGCCCTGAGCCGTGCGTCCGCCTGGCTCATCGCCTGCCGGAGCGGGTCGAGGGCGAGTCGCGGGTAGAGGAGGGCGACGAGCGCGAGGACGCGGTCCTGGTCCCTCTTCACCCCTGCGCCGAGCGCGTCGAGGAGGAGCGGGTGCGCCGTGTCCGTCTCGAGGTCCGCGAGCGTCACCCTTCTTTCGAACGCCGAACGGATCTCTCCACGAAGCTGCTCGCGCAGTTTCTCCGGCTCGACCGGCGACAAGGCCCCGTCCGCCCTGAGGTCGAGCATCGAGGCGTACGCGGCCGCCCGGACCCTCTCCTCCCCGTCGAAGGCGAGGCCCGCGAGGTGGGGAGACGCGCCGGCGCCCGCCTTGCCGAGTGCCCTGACGAGCGCGACGCGAGCCGGTGTGGCGAGGGCCGGGTCCCGCGCGAGCCCGGCGAGACGGGACGGGTCTCCGGCCGTGCTCGCGACGAGGGCCCTCACGGCGGCGCCGCGGGACGAGGAGTCGTCGAGGGCGTTCAGGAGAGCCGGGACGAGCTCGGGGGCGGCGACGGTCTGGGCGGCACGGAGGGCGGCGGCGCGCACGGAAGGAACCGGGTCGGCGAGCAGGTCCTGGATCGGGTGGAAGAAGCCCGGCACCGCCAGCTCGCCGAGGATCTCGGCGCCCTGCCGGCGCTCCTCGGCGTTCGTCGACACGAGGAGGTCCTGCAGCGGCCGTCCGGCGTGGAGGAGTCCGCCGAGGCCTCCGTGCCGGATGAGCGCGACGATCGCAGAGCCCCGCGTCGAGAGGCTCGGGTCCTGGAGCCGGGGCACGACGACCGGGACGGCGTCGGCACCGGACAGGCGGCAGTAGGCCGCGATCGCCGAGGCGCGGGTCGCCTCGAAAGGGTCGTCCATGAGGGTCTTGAGCCGCTCCGCGTGACGGGACGCCCCCCTCTCGGCGAGGTAGGAGGCCGCCTCGGCGCGGACCGACGGGTCCGAGTGCGAGGTCAGCGGAGCGACGAGGTCCGACCAGTCCGCGCCGGTGGCGGTCCGCGCGACCGCGAGCGTGTGGAGGACGCGCAGCCCGTCGCTTTCCCCGAGCGCGGCCCTGAGGACGCGAGCGCTCGTCTCGTCCGACAGGTCGACCGAGCCCTTCCCGAGGTCGAGGCGCCGCATGACGAGGCTCGCCGAGAGCGCGTCGACGTAGTGGCGGGTGGCGCGGAAGATGAGCGCGATCCACGCCGCGGCGAGGAGGAGGAGCGGCACCGTCCACGGGAGGACGTGCGTGCTCCCGGTCCTGCTCACTCCGAGGAACACGAGGCCGAGGAGGACGGCGAGGACCGGCTTCAGCGTGCCGTCGACGACCGCCTTGGCGCGGGCCCGCTGCCGGGAGGTGAGCGGAAGGTAGAGCAGGTTGAAGGCGGAGTCGTTGAGCGTGTACTTGAACGAGATGTCCGCGGCGCGCGGGAGGGAGATGGCCCAGAGCGCGCCGCCCGTGACGAGCCCCGCGAAGCCGCCCAGGGCGACCGAGACCGGAAGGACGAGGAGGGCGGCGAGAACGCCCCAGCGCTCCATCAGCCTTCCCGCGACGGCGAACTGGACGAAGAGGCCGAGGGCGCCGGCCGCGACCCGGAAGTTGGAGAGGAACCCGACCATGCCGTTCGCGTTCGTCCCGTAGACCGACTTGAGGGTCAGGTCGAGCTGGTAGTCGGCGATCGTCCCGACGAGGGCGACGACGACGAGAGCGGCGGCCAGCGTGCGCGTCAGGGGCGAGGAGAGGACCGTCCGAAGGTCGGCGACGAAACCCTCGCTCGCGCTCGCGCCGGTTCCGGTGTCCCGGGCGGGGGACTCGGCCTCCTGCCGGGCGTGGCGGGTCGTCAGGCGCTGGACGATCGCCCAGCAGCCGAGGACCGCGAGGACGATCACGAGGAGCAGGTCGGCGGGGCGCACGGCGGCCGCGAGACGGCCGAGGAAGAGGCCGAACGCCACGTTGGCGACGACGCTCCCCCCGGAGATGACGCCGAAGAGACGCTTGGCCTCGCGGGCGTCGAAGACGTCTCCGGCGATCGTCCAGAAGACGATCATGACGACATTCCCGGCCGCGTCGAGCATGACGGCGAGCGTGAGGAGGAAGGCGAGCGTCTCGCCCACCGGGGTCGGCATCAGGATCCGCGCGACGACGACGAACGCGACGATCGGCCCGAAGGTGGCCGTGACGAGCTGGCGCGGCGTCATGCGCCGGGCCGCACGCCCGTGGAGCGCGACGGCGGCGACGAGCGCGAGGGGCGGGAGGAGGAAGCGGAACGGGATCGCCCAGGGCGGGAGGGCGCTCAGGAAGAGCGACCGTCCGACGACCTGGCCGGTGATGACGACTCCGCCGACCGCGAGGAGCGAGAAGGCGAGCATGAGCCCGACGCGGGCCCCCTCGCCGGGCTGGATCCTGAGGACGGTCTCGAGAACGGACGTCCGGTGCCCGGTGCTCAGGGCGCCCCCCGGAGGCTCGTCGGGGGGAATGCTCCTGGACCGGGCCGTCGAATCGGAGGCGAGCTTTTCATTCCTGTTTGGCGGCGGATTCTGCCACGGTGTCTCAGGATATCGGGATCTTCCGTGTTCGGCGCCGGAGCGTTCCCGCAGCGAGGCCCCCAGGGGCCCTCAGGCGATCCCGACGATCGTTCCGTCGACGAGGTCGATCCGTTCCGCCTGGGGCGTGGTGGGGAGCCCGGGCATCCGGAGGATCTCGCCGAGGAGGGGGACGAGGTACCCGGCGCCGGCCGCGAGGAGGACGCCGCGAACGGTGACGTCGAAGCCCGCCGGGCGGCCCACGACGCTCGGGTCGTCCGACAGGGACATCTGGGTCTTGGCGACGCAGAGGGGGAGGTCCCCGTACCCGAGCCGGATCGCCTCCCCCAGGTCGCGTTCGGCCTCTCGCGTCCAGTCGACGTCGTCGGCCCCGTACATGTGGCGGGCGATCTTCGCCATCTTCTCCTTCGGGGGGTCGCTCCTCGCGTAGAGCGGCCGGAACGGCGTGGACCTCCTCTCCGCGTGCGCGAGGACCTCGGAGGCGAGCTCGACGGCCCCTTCGCCCCCCCTGGCGAACGCCTCGCAGACGGCGAACGGCGCCCCCCCCTCCGCGCAGGCGCGGCGGACGACGGCGATCTCGTCCCCGGTGTCCGTCGCGAACCGGTTCAGCGCGACGACCGGCACCTCGCCGAAGTCGCGGATGCTCTCGAGGTGCTTCGCGAGGTTCGGGAGCCCTCTCTCGACGGCCCCGGGGTCGGGGACCTCGAGAGAGGCCTTCGGCACGCCGCCGTGTCGCTTCAGGGCGCGAATCGTCGCAACGAGGACGACGGCGGCCGTGTCGAGGCCCGCGGAGGCGCACTTGATGTCGAAGAACTTCTCGGCGCCGAGGTCGAATCCGAACCCCGCCTCCGTCACGACCCAGTCGGCGAGGGAAAGGGCGGTCTTCGTGGCGAGGACCGAGCTGCAACCGTGGGCGATGTTCGCGAACGGCCCGCCGTGGACGAAGGCGGGGATCCCCTCGCAGGTCTGGACGAGGTTCGGGTAGAGGGCGTCGCGGAGGAGGGCGAGCATGGCTCCCGTCGCCTTCAGGTCCCGCGCGGTGACCGGGCCTTTCCCGAAGGTCAGGCCGACGACGATCCTCTCGAGCCGCCGCCGGAGATCCTCCGCGTCCTCGGCGAGACAGAGGGCGGCCATGACCTCGGAGGCGGGCGTGATGTCGAAGCCGGTCTCCCGAGGGACGCCCTGGAGGACCCCGCCGAGCCCGATGACGACGTGCCGGAGGGCTCGGTCGTTCACGTCGAGGACACGCCTCCAGAAGACCCTCCTCGGGTCGATCTCGAGCCGGTTGCCGTGGTGGACGTGGTTGTCGAGGAGGGCCGCGAGGAGGTTGTGGGCCGAGGTCACCGCGTGGAAGTCGCCCGTGAAGTGGAGGTTCACGTCGTCGGACGGGACGAGGCGCGCGCGGCCGCCGCCGGTCGCCCCTCCCTTCATCCCGAACGTCGGGCCGAGGGAGGGCTCGCGGAGGGCGACACAGGCCTTCTGGCCGAGGCGGGCCAGCCCCTGCGCGAGGCCGATGGACGTCGTCGTCTTTCCCTCGCCGGCGTCGGTCGGCGTGATCGCCGAGACGAGGACGAGGCGTCCCCTCTCCGGCTCGGGTCCCGGCGCTGCCGGGAGGACCTTTGCCTTGTCGCGGCCGTAGGGGACGAGCCGCTCCGGGGGGAGGCCGAGCCCGGTGGCGACGTCCGAGAGGGGCCGGATCGACGAATCGCCCATGACTCCCTCCATCGGGGCCGGGCCGCGGGACGGCCGCGCGGACCCTCAGGGAAGTATGGGCCGGCGTTCCCGAGCCGTCACGGTGGCGTCACGCGAAGCCCTGCAGCTTCTTGAGGGCCGCCACCTTGAGCGCCATGCTCGTGGCGGCGCCGCGCGAGATGTTCCTCACCTCCGACTCCGGGAGCGTGTGCAGGATCCGCATCGCGAAGGCGGGCGGCGTCCTGGCGTTGTGGACGAGAGCGACGCGGACCTCGAGGTTCGAGAACCACTGGTTCGACTTCACGATCGCCTCGGCGGTCTGGAACGTCAGGAACGGGGACTTGGAGATCCGGATCACCTCGTCGGCCGTCAGGCGGGGGTTCTTCAGGAGCGTGTAGAGAACCTGGGGGTCGGCATCCTGGGCCAGGATCGCGCGCTCGACCCGGTCGGCTTTCGCCGCGAGAAGGAGCTTCTCCATCCGCGAGAGCGAACGGAGCCGGTCCCAGGCGCTTTCCGTCCGCGCCTCGGAATCCGGGGCCTCCCCGTCCTCGACGGCCTCGGCGAGGACCTCTTCTCCGGGCGCCGGGGTCCGGGCGCGGAGCGTCTCCAGGAGCGCGCCCGTGTCGCCGTCCACGGCGAGGGCGACGCCGTCGGGAAGCGGGGCGACGACGGTCGCGGTGGCGGCCGCCTCTCCCGCGCCGGCGAGGCGGACGAGAAGCGAGAGGCGGGTGAACACAGGGAGCCTCTCCGGCGTCGGGAGCCGAAGCCCGCCCGCGGAGAGATTCGTCCGCGCCTCGGCGGCGAGCTCCGACTCCGACTCGAAATCCACGGTGAACGCCAGCGGGCCTGTCCGGACGGATCTCACGCGCTCGCCCCCCCGGTCGAGTCTATGGCGCGGGAGCCGAACGTAGAATTCGCACCGCGACCCCCCGAGACCGGCCCGAGGAGAAGACCATGAGAACGAAGACCGCCGCGCTGGCCCTGAGCCTGCTCCTTGCGCCCGCCTCCGTCCTCGCGCAGGCCGACCCGCACGCGCACCACGCGAAGGAGGCCGCGGCGCCGGCCCTGGCCGCGACCGCCGCGCCCCTTCCCTCGAACGAGGCGATCCCCCCCGACGCCGACGGCGCGAAGGCGGCCCTCGCGAAGAGCCCGCGGCACGGCGAGTGGGTCGACCTCAAGCTCGCCGACGGGACGACGCTCCTGACGTGGGTCGTCTACCCCGAGACGGAGGCGAAAGCGGGCGTCGTCCTCGTCATCCACGAGATCTACGGCCTCACCGACTGGGTCCGCGGCGTCGCCGACCAGCTCGCCGAGGACGGCTTCATCGCCCTCGCGCCGGACCTCCTCTCGGGCTTCGGCCCGAACGGGGGAGGCACGGACGCGCTCGGGTCGGAGGTGACGAAGGTGATCCGGACCCTCACGCCGGAGCAGGTCGCCGCCCGGCTCGACGTCGTCCGCGAGTACGCCCTGAAGCTGCCGGCCG
>CALMDF010000301.1 GCA_937864895.1 uncultured Holophagales bacterium
GGGGTGGTCAGGAAGAACGCCACCGCATTGTGGCCGTACCACCACTGCATCAGGGCGTCCTTGACCCCCGCGTAGGCCGAGTAGCTCCCGAACCAGGAGTAGGGCATCGCCATGCTGTTGCCGATGTGGAGGATGGCGACCGCGACGATCGTCGCGATGTAGAACCAGATGGCGACGTAGAGGTGCTTCTCGCGGCGGACGGCGATCGTCCCGAAGAAGTTGATCCCGAAGATGACCCAGAGGACCGCGATGACGACGTCGAGCACCCACGGCAGCTCGGCGTACTCCTTCCCCTGCGTGTGGCCCGTGACGAGCGCGACGGCCGCCGCCACGATGAGGAGCTGCCAGCCCCAGAAGTGGATCTTCGAGAGGACGTCGCTGAAGAGGCGCGCCTTCAGCAGCCTCTGCATCGAGTGGTAGGTCCCCGCGAAGATGA
The DNA here is from genome assembly GCA_937864895.1 of uncultured Holophagales bacterium. Taxonomy (GTDB): domain Bacteria; phylum Acidobacteriota; class Thermoanaerobaculia; order UBA5066; family UBA5066; genus UBA5066. The sequence goes on from CALMDF010000301.1 coordinate 437, forward strand.
TGTTCCCGATGAACGCGAAGATGACCGCGTTCGTGTGGAGCGGCCGCAGCCTGCCGAACGTGAGGTAGGGCGCGAGGTTCAGCCCCGGCAGGAAGAGCATGGCCGCGATCAGCATGCCCACGAGCATCCCGACCACGGCCCACACCACGGCGGCCAGGAAGAAGAGCCGCGGGGTTCGATCGTCATAGCGCACGGTGTTGCTCATCGATCTCCCATCCTGTTTCGCTGAGGCTTCCCGGGGGGCGCTGTTCGCCGCCCCCCGGACCCCCCGGAATCTTGGCAAGTTCTCGCGTTCGATTCGCGCTCGAGCTCTGAGTTCCCGGGGAAAAGCGAACCGTCGCGGGCCCGGCCGCCGCGGCCGGCGTGGAGAGACTCCTCTGTCCGGCGGGCCGGGCCGCGCGAAGACCGGAACACACCCGAGGCCCTGTGGAAAAAGCCCGGCAAACGGCCCCCTCGAAGCGAGATCGCCGATCTCGTTCCAGCGGAGGATGTTCCGTCCCACTGCGGTGCAGCACCATCATGCAAAGACCTCAAATCAGGACCGAATGGGGCCGGATGAACAGGGTGAGGGGGGGCTGGGCCGGGGTCGGCCTCATTTCGAAACTGTAAGATTTGACGTGGGTTGCCTGAATCATGAACACCAGTCGCATCCCGTGGAAGCCCGCGAACCTGATGCAAATGCATCGGGAATGGCGTTGACCGGGGTCGAGCCGCGCCCCTCGCCGCGCGGCGGATGGCGGGCCGCCGCCCTCCTCAACCCGAGGACGCGAGCGCCCGCTCCACCTCGATCCTCTTCCGCGGGCCGTCGAGGATCGACCGGACGAGGTTCGCGGTCGTCACGTCGCCGAAGGTAATCGTGAAGAAGGCCGAGGAAGGCTCGATCCCGAGCTCGCGGACGATGCGGCGGACCGAGCGGCCCCTCGCGCGAGACTCCTTCACGCGCCCTTCCAGCTCGCGGAGCCAGGCGAGCTTCGCGCGGATCGCGTCCTTCCCGCCGGTGAAGCGGGGGCGATGGGCGCAGAGGAGGGCGTCGAAGTCGAGCGTCAGGAAGCGCTCGAGCGTCTCGCAGGATTCGTAGAAGTCCTCGTCGCCCCGGAAGACCTTCACCCTCTCGGCGGCAAACGCGTCGCCCGAGAGGAGCCAGCCCCGCTCGGGAACGTGGAGGGCGAGCTGGTCGACGGAATGCCCCGAGGCGGGTACGACCCGCGCGGTGAGCCGGCCGAGGGGGACCTCCGCGGGGACCTCGCGGGCCGCGACGGGGTCGGCCTCGCCCCAGAGGACGTGCTGGTAGAAGCGGCGGGGGAGGTCGTGCGCGACGAGCCTGACACCGGGAGCGGTCGCGAGGACCTCGGCGCCGCGCGACGCGAGGAGGGCCGCGTTGCCGGAGTGGTCCTCGTGGTGGTGGGTGAGGACGACGCGCGCGATCCGCGCCTTCCGCGCCGCATCGGCGACCTCGTCCCCGACCGACGAGATGCCGCTGTCGACGAGCGTGTCGCCCACCGCGTAGCAGTAGACGGGGAGGATCTCGCGGCCCCGGTAGGTCCTCGCCATGCGGAGGACGGTCGCGTCCTCGAACGGCGTCGACTCGAAGGTGTGGCCGGCGGGGAAGGGAAACCGCCGCCAGATCGGGTCGAGGAGGTGGTAGAGCGGCCTC
>CALMDF010000302.1 GCA_937864895.1 uncultured Holophagales bacterium
CGAAAGGACTCCGTGCGGCCGTGCCGCGCGGAGCGCCGGGCGGGGCCGGGGCCGATCCCCGGGGCCGTCAGCAGGAGACGATGGAGGTTCGGGGGGGAGGGGTGGCCGGGGGCGGCCCCGAGGCTTCCGGGCCGGCCGCCGCGACGAGAGGCACCCGAAAGAAGGTCCTGGAGGGCCGGGCGGCCGGCTCGGGAAGGAGGGCACCGTCGAAGGCGGTGGAAGGCGCCGGCAGGGCAGCCTGAAGCGGAGCCTCGTCGCGGCAGCCCGACCAGGAGGGGCTGGAGGACGGTGACGTGTCCATGTCGCCGTGACAGAGGCCGGCCTCGCAGCAGGCCATCTTCACGGGGCAGTGGCAGCCGTGACGCTCGGTCGCCGGGGGAGAGGTCCTCGCGAGACTCGCGAGCGGCAGGAGCAGCGTCGCCGCGAAAACGGCGACGAGCGCTCCGGCGCATCGCCGCGACCTGCTCGTCCTCATGACAGGCTCGTTCTAGGCTCCTTCGGCCGGCCCGAGTATGACGCCGGTCATGCCTGCGCGGCCATTCACAGGAAGCCCTTCCCCGCGATGCGTGTCGAGCGAGGTCCCGGGACAGTCCGGGCAAGTGGAAAGACGTTCAATCGGCGTTGAAAGGAGTGCAGGCCACCGGGTCGGACCGGCGACGGCGGGGCAAATCGCCGGATTCCTCGGCCACGTCCGCGAGGCCCGGGCCGGAACTCGGAAAGACCCCGGTCTGAAGTCCGAGCCTTGCAGAGGACGGCACGGCGCACGCCGGGGGAGCGCGCACCGCTGCCGTCGACCGGCGATCAGGCCCCGCGATTCCGGCGGACCCGGGTCCAGACATCGCGAACCGCGTCGCGAACCTCCTCCCACGGGTGAGGCGTCTCTCCGCTGGCGGCCGCCCAACCGCTGGCGAGACGGGTCTTCTCCGCTTCCTCGAAGGTCATGTCCCCGAGGGTCGATGCGCTCGCCCCCCCGTAGCGGTAGGCGGCGGGACCTCCTGCCGGTCGGCAGGGCAAGCTCCGTGCCTGTCGCGGGAGCGGCCGGCCGCGACGACGTCGAGGGCCTCCATCGTGAGAGCGGCAGGACCACCGACGGTCAGGAGGGAGGGGAATCCTCGAGCGTTCGCGCCCATGGCCTCCCGCTCCGGACATTGCGTACCATGACCGGGTGGCCAGCCGGCCTGGCCACCCGATTGCAGGCCTCTCGAAAGGAAGGAGCTCACGATGGGGCACGCCACGGGACGGCCGCGCGGCGGCGAACCAGCGCCGCGCGCCCCGCGTGCTGGCCCGGACGGGCACCGCTCCCCGGCGCTGGGCGCCTGTCGGCGGGAGCTCAGGCTCGTGGCGCGGGTTCTGGCCTGGCTGTTCTTCTCTCTCGCCGCAAGGGAGGCGATGGGGGAGGAGGATGTCGCTCCCGGCACCCCGATCGTGTCGGTGAGGATCGAGCGTCACGACGTCTTCGACCTCGACGACCCGTCGACCTCGGCGTGGCCCTACCGGTGGGTGAACGCCCTGCACGTCGTCACCCGGGAGGACCTCATCCGGCGCCTGCTTCTCTTCCGGGTCGGAGACCGCCTCGATCCGGTCCAGCTGGCCGAGAGCGAAATCATCCTGAGAGACATGGGCTTTCTCAACCCGGTCAGCATCACGGCGCGGCCGGTCCCGGGCGGGGCGGAGGTCGTGGTTGTGACGCACGACCAGTGGACGACCAGAGTCCGCGGAAGCTACAGCGTTACCGGGAATCTCACGTCCGTCAGCGCGGGGTTTTCGGAAGACAACTTCCTGGGGCTCGGAAAGAGCATCCTCTTCGACGTTTCGTCCGACCCGGAACGAACCTCCACGACGCTCCGCTACAGGGACCCCACGTTCCTGCGGAGCCGCTGGCAGCTCGAGCTCGGGCACCAGTCGTCCTCCGACGGGTCGGCGGATCACTTCCGGGTCGAGTACCCGTTCTTCTCTCTGACGACGCCGCAGGCCGGAGGCGTCGGATGGAAGCGCGAGGAGTCCCGGCAGTACCTCTGGGCGAGCGGGGAGAAGCGCGTTGCGGGCCAGGAGGAGACGCAGGACTGGGAGGCCTGGGGCGGCCTCAGGGTCCGGGGCGCGGGCGAATGCACCGACCGCCTCATCGTCGGAGCGTTCGGGGAGCGCGCCCTCTTCCGGGATTGGGAGAGCCTCTACGGTCCGCCCTACGAACAGCCTGAGGATCGCGAGCTCATCGGCCCCCAGGTGGGATGGGAGCACAGGACGTTTCGCTGGCGGGTCGTGCGCGGGTTCCGGGCCTGGCTCCGGCAGGAAGACCTGCCGCTCGGCCCCAACTGGAAGGTCACGACGGGACTCTCGGCGCCGTTCCTGGGCGGGGACCGGCTCCGTCTGCGCTACCACGGGACCTTCGAGTCTGGACAGCTCTTCGGGCGCACCTACACCTGGCAGCGTGTGGACCTCTCGGGCCGGGTCGAGGGCCGCGGCCTGGGCAACGTGGTCACGCATCTCGAGGCCGGCGGTGCCATCACCGGGTCTGCGGGCGTCAGGGTCCGGGTCGCCGCCGACCTCGGATACGCCCTCGACGGCGAGCGGCAGCTCACACTGGGCGCCGACACCGGCCTGCGCGGCTACGACCCCCACACTTTCGACGGCACTTCGCGTCTCGTGGCGAACGCGGAGTGGCGGGGCCGAATCACCGGCGAGCTGCTCCACGTGGCGGCCCTCGGCCTCACGGCGTTCGCCGACTGCGGCAAGAGCTGGGGCGCGAGGGTCGGGCCGTCCACGGAAGGTTGGCGCAGCGACATCGGGGCGGGGCTCCTCGTGGAGCTGACCCGCTCGTCATCCGTCCGCATCGTCCGGTTCGAGGTGGCGTTCGCGGATCGCGGCGGCGGGCCCGTCTATCTCATCACGACCGATTCGCTGTTCTGAGACCGGCCCTCGAGGACGATCCGGGTCATCCGGAAGTAGTGGTGTCCCTTCACCGCCATCGTCACGGCCTCGGCGAGCCTCCGGGGCCTGGCGACGAGCCCCTTCAGCAGGAACCCCCAGGAGGAGGGGGAGCAGGACGAGAAGGTCCGGCCAACGAGAGACAAGAGAAACGCCCGGAGCTCGGTGAACGAGATCCTGCAAGCCGAAGTCCAGTGGGACTTCACGGTCCGGAGCAGGTCGAGGCTGCGCGCGCCCCAGTATCCCTGCAACGGCTTCCTCACGAACGGCGGAGTACAGATTCTGGAGACGGAGAACGCGGTCTGCTACGGAATCGAAGTGGACGACGTGTCGAACGACGGGTCGTACACGCACGCCGCGCCCCGGCCGCGGCGTGCGTGTACGGGCCGGCGTTCTCGCGGACGCCGGGGACGTACCCCTTGATGGTGCCGGGGTCGTCCGCGGAACGGTAGAAGGGGGGAGACAGGAGCAGGTCGACGTTCCGGGCCCGTCTCACGAGGTGGGCCCGCTCGGCGTCCATGGCCCGTTCGGCGCGCTTGAGGAGCGCGGCCCCGGAGACCTCCTCCATCGGGAGGATCGCCAGCTCGCCAGCGATCGGAACGCCGGTCCGAGGCCGGCGCCGCGAGAGCTCCGGGCAGCTCCAAAGTCACACTAGCAGGTTCCGTGCCGGCGCCCCGCGGGGGCCGCCGGGTGGAGAATCCGGCCGTCGCGCAGTCCCCCGGCGCGTCCCGCGTCCGCTGCCGGGCTTAGGAAAGGACCAGAAATGCCTCACCCGCTCCACACCGAGGACCATCGGACGCACCGGATCGGCTGGCTTCGCGCGGCCGTCCTGGGTGCCAACGACGGGATCGTCTCCACGGCGAGCCTCGTCGCCGGCGTCGCGGCGTCCAACGCCAGCCGGGCCGCCATCTGGGTGGCCGGCGTCGCCGGCCTCGTCGCCGGGGCGCTCTCGATGGCCGCGGGCGAGTACGTTTCGGTCAGCTCGCAGGCCGACACGGAGCGGGCTGATCTCGAGAGGGAGCGGCGGGAGCTCGCCGCCGACGGCCCGCACGAGCACGACGAGCTGGCGGGCATCTACGAGAGGCGGGGGCTCGACCCGGCGCTCGCGCGGCAGGTCGCCGAGCAGATGATGGCCCACGACGCCCTGGGCGCCCACGCGCGCGACGAGCTCGGCATCTCGGCCACCGGGACCGCCCGGCCCCTCCAGGCGGCGGTCGCCTCTGCCGGAGCCTTCGCGGTCGGTGCCGCGCTGCCGCTGGCGGCGCTGGCCGTCGCCCCCGAGGCGCGCCTCGTCGGGACGGTCGTGCCCGCCTCGCTCGTGTTCCTCGCCCTCCTGGGGGGGCTCGCGGCGCGAACCGGCGGCGCCCCGCTCCTGACGGGCGTTCTCCGGGTGACGTTCTGGGGAGCGCTGGCGATGGGCGTGACGGCTCTCGTGGGGGCTTTCTTCGGTACCGTCGTCTGAGCGGCCCCGGTCCTTGCTAGAATTCCGTGAACTTTCTTCGAGTTCAGGACATTGGAGGGTTCGCATGCGCCGAGTCGTCTCGAGTTCCTTTGCTGCCGCCGCGATCCTGCTTCTCCTCGTCGGATCGGGGAGCCTGCTGGCCCAGACGCCGACGCCGACGCCCCCTCCCGGGGGGCCCGCGGCCGGCCCGGGCCCGTGGAGCGTGAATCACCCGCTCTGGTTCGACCTGAACGGGGACGGCTCGCCACAGGACGGTGAGATAACGGGGCACCCGCGGCAGGTAGTCACGGACTGCACGAAGGTCGTCGAGTACCCGGCGGATCTCGGGTCGCCCGAGAGCCCGTGTGCCCTGGTCTTCGTCAAGGACGGGGTCGGCGGTTCGATCCTGCGGCCGAGCGGAACGACGCAGAGCCTCGTCTCGAACCCGGAGGGGACGTTCTTCACGTTCACCGAGGAGCCTCTCCCGGTGCCCACGGGGGCCGGCGGCGTCCGGGCACTCGCCCCCACGGCCGCCGGGACGGGACAGCTCTTCGACACGAACGGCGACGGGATCTACGACTCCCTCGACGTCCAGGGGACGAACTCGGGGGGCTCGGTTCCCGTGACGCGGATAAGCCTCCTCCCTCGCGACGCCACGGGCGACGGCCGCCCCGACTACATCACCCTCCCGTGGACGACGAGCGGCGCCGGGATGCTCGGCGTCTTCACCGACTCGACGCCTCAGATCTACGTTCCCCTGACCGACACGGACGCGGACGGCTGGCCGGACACCGTCACCGTCGAGGTGGAATTCTCGGCGATCGCGACGACGACCGGCCCGCCCGTCTCGGGCTCGGCCCTGGCGAACGGGATCGCGGTGCCTTCCGGCTCGTCGCTCGGTCTCTTCCTTTTCGCGGCGGCGGTCGTCGCGCTCGGAGTGAAGCTCCTGCGTGGCTCCGTCGTCGGCTCCTGAGTCCCCGGCGAATCCGCAGGGAGACGCCCGGACGATGAGGGCCACGACGCTCGGCGAGCTCGTGGCCCTCGTCGGCGGGGAGCTGGAGGGCGACCCGGACACGCCCATCGGACGAATCGACCCCCCGGAGGAAGCCGGAGAAGGCTCCGTCGCCGTCGTGGCGGGCCGCAAGGCGATCGCGGCGCTCGCGGCGTGCCGGGCTTCGGCTCTCGTGGTGCCGGCGGGAACGGAAGTCTCGGGACGGCCCGTGGTCCGCGTCGCCGACGCGCGGCGGGCCCTCCTCGCGCTCCTCGACTTCTTCGCTCCCGGCGAGGGGGAGAGCCGCGGCGTGGACCCCCGCGCGCACGTCGACCCTCGCGCGGAGCTGGGGGAGGGGACCTGGGTGGGCCCGGGGGCCGTCGTCGAAGCCGGCGCCCGCCTCGGCGCGCGGGTCCGCGTCCACCCTCTCGCTTTCGTGGGGGCCGGGGCGAGTGTCGGCGACGACTCGGTTATTTTCCCCGGGGTCGTCCTCTACCCGGGCGTCACGGTCGGATGCCGGGTCCGGATCCACGCGGGGAGCGCGATCGGGAGCGACGGGTTCGGCTACGAGCGCGACGCGAGCGGCGTGCAGCGGAAGGTCCCCCAGATCGGCACCGTCGAGATCGCCGACGACGTGGAGATCGGGGCCAACTCCTGCGTCGACCGGGCGACGATCGGCGCGACGCGGATCGGGGCGGGCACGAAGATCGACAACCTCGTCCAGGTGGGGCACAACACGCAGGTCGGCGAGCACTGCTGCGTCATCGGGCAGGCCGGGCTCGCCGGGAGCGTCAAGGTCGGCCGCTTCAGCGTGCTGGCGGGGCAAGCCGGCATCGCGGACCACGTCACGATCGCCGAGGGGACTGTGGTCGGAGCCCAGGCGGGCGTCCCGGGCGACATCGGCCCCGGAGTCTGGCTGGGCACCCCCGCGATCCTCGCGAAGGACGCACGGAGAGTCTTTCCCGTGATCGCCCGCCTTCCGGAGCTCCTCCGCCGCCTCCGGGAGATGGAGGAGAGAGTGGCGGCGATAGGCGGCCGGGAGCCGGAACCGGGCCCATAGTTCGGATTCGCGCCTCCGCGGGGAGGGGCGATACTCCCGAGGTGACCACGACGGCGGCGAGCGCCCGATGAACGTCCTCTACCGCATCTTCGAGGAGACCTACAAGGTCGTCCTCGACAGCGGGTTCTTCATACTCCTCGGTTTTCTCCTCGCGGGAATCCTCCACGAGTTCGTCGACACGGGACGGATCGGCCGGATGCTCGGCGAGAGGAGCCTGAAATCGATCCTCCGGGCCGCGTTCGTCGGCGGGCCCCTCCCGCTCTGTTCCTGCGGAGTCCTGCCGATGGCGGTGGCGCTCCGGAAGAAGGGGGCGAGCCGGGAAGCGACCGTCTCCTTCCTCATCTCGACTCCCGAGACCGGAGAGGAGGCGATCCTCATCACCTACGGGCTCCTCGGACCGGTGATGGCGATCGTCCGGCCGGTCGTCGCGGTCGTCACGGCGGTCGTCGCCGGGCTGGTCTCCCTCGCCACGCGCAGGGAGGACGACGACGCCGACCTCGGGGACGGGACGGACGGGCCGCCAGCCGGGAAAGAGATCCTGGCAACGGAGGAGCCGGTCGTCGAGGGCGCCGAGTGTGCGGCCGCCGCGGAGACCGGGGCCCGGACGGGGGGCTGGAAGGAACGAATCGGAAGGATCGGCCGCTACTCGTTCGGGACGATGATGGACGAGCTGGCCTTCTGGATGCTCCTCGCGTTCGTCGCGTCGGGGCTGCTTGGCGCGCTCCTCCCGGAGGACTTCTTCCTCCGCTTTCTCCCCTGGCCGCTCCTCTCGATGGCGCTCATGGCGCTCGTCGGGATCCCCATGTACGTCTGCGCGAGCGCGTCGACGCCCGTGGCGGCCACGATGATCGCCAAGGGGCTCGACCCGGGCTCGGCGCTCGTCTTCATGCTCACCGGGCCGGCCACGAACGCCTCGACGATCGCGGTCGTCGCCCGGATGTTCGGGAGGCGCTTCGTCACGGTCTACCTCGGCTCGATCTTCGGCGTCGCCATCGCCGCCGGGCTCGCCCTGAACGCCGTCGTCGGCGCGGGGCTGGTCCCGGCCCCGGCGGCTCCGGAAGTCGCGGCCAGCGGCCCCTGGGCGCTCGTGAAGTTCCTCTCGGCGTTCGCGTTCCTCGCCCTGACGGCTTTCAGCCTGAAGCGGCGGGGGTTCGCCTCGGGCTGGGCCGAGATGAGAGACCACGGCCGTGCGTTCCGGGAGCTCCTCGGCCGGACCGGGAGGGGGCGGCTTCCACGCCGGGCGCTCGCTGTCGCGGCCGCGGCCATCGTCTTCCTCCTCTGGGCGAGGAGCGCGATTCTCGTCGTGGGCACCGGGGAGACGGGGCTCGTCAGGACTCTGGGGAAGGTCACTTCCTCGGACCTGGCCCCCGGCCTCCACGTCGTCCCGCCCTTCCCGTTCGGACGGGCCGAGGCGGTTTCCACGGGCCTCCTCCGTTCGGTCGAGGTCGGTTTCCGCTACCGGGCGGCGGGCCTCGCGACCGCCCCTCTCACGTCCCGCGTCTTCGTCCCGGCGCAGTCGTCACGCGTGCCGGAGGAGTCGCAGTTCCTCACGGGCGACGAGAACGTCATCGAGGTCGTGGCCGTCGTCCACTACCGCGTCTCCGACCCCGCCCTCTTCCGGTTCGGGGTCGACCGGGCCGAGCCGGCGTTCCGCGACCTCGCCCGGGCGTTCCTCGTCGAGGAGGTCGGACGGACGCCGATCGACGCCATCTACACCGTCGAGCGGGGCACTGTGGAGAGGAAGGTCCTCGAGGGCCTCAGGCTCTCGCCCGCGCTGAAGGAGACCGGCCTCGCGCCGGTCGACCTGAGGCTCCTCTTCGTCCACGCTCCCGACGACGTCCACGGCGCCTTCCGCGACATCGCCTCGGCCGCCGAGGACCGGACGACGGCCCGGAACAAGGCGTACGTCGAGGCGGAGGGGGAGCTCGGGCGCGCGCGCGGAGAAGTCGCCACGACTCTCGCCGGGGCGGAGTCGGAGCGGACCCGCCTCGTCGAGCACGCCAGAGGCGACGCGGCCGCCTTCGTCCCCCTCGCGCGCGAGGTGGCGGCCGCGCCGAAGACCAGCCGGACGAGGCTGAAGCTCGAGGCTCTCGAGCGGGTCCTCCCCGGCGTCCCGAAGCTGATCCGACCCGACCCGCGGCGCGCCCCGGGGTTCGAGCTCTGGGTCACGCCTCCCTTCTCCTCCGGGTCTTCCGACCCGGCCGCCGGAGCCGCCTCGCTCCCGGGGCTCTCCGGCTTCGTCAACCCGATCCCGACGCCGCCCCCCGACGTCCCCGCGGCGGAGCGCTGACGAGGGCCTCATGGAATCGACCGAAGCAGCCCAGGCACCGAGACCGTCCCTCTCCCGGCGACTCCTGCCCGTCGCGGCGGGCGTCGCCGTCCTCCTCTTCCTGGCGCGGGTCCCGTACGTCGTCGAGGCGACCGAGTACGCCGTGAGGACCCGGTTCGGGCGCCCCGTCTCCGTCGTCACGAAGCCAGGCCTGAACGCCCGCGTCCCTCTCGTGGACGACGTGGCGCGCCTCGACGCGCGCCTCCTCTACTTCGACCCTCCCGCGGGCGAGTTCCTGACGAACGACAAGAAGAACATCGTCGTCACCCCGTTCGTCCTCTGGCGGATCGAGGACCCCCTGCGGTTCCTCCAGACGCTCGTCTCGCGGGAGAACGCCGAGGCCCGGCTCTCCGACCTCGTCGCGTCGGAGCTCGGCGCGGCCCTCGGCTCCGTCCCGTTCACTCGCCTCGTCTCCGCCACGCCGGGGGAGGCCGACCTCTCGGGCGTGGTCGCGGCGATCGGCGAGCGTGTCCGGAAGCGGGCGGCCGCGGACTACGGAGTGAAGGTCGTCGACGTGAGGCTGAAGAGGCTCGCCTACCCCGAGCAGAACCTCCTCTCGGTCTTCGGCCGGATGCGGTCGGAGAGGGAGCGGATCGCGCGGCGATTCCGCTCGGAGGGAGAGGAGGCGGCGCTGAAGATCCGCGCCGAGGCCGACCGGGAGAAGACCCGGCTCCTCTCGGAGGCGTACCGGAAGGCGGAGGAGGAGAAGGGCGCCGGGGAGGCCGAGGCCGCACGGATCTACGCGAAGGCGACGAACCAGGACCCCGAGCTCTACAAGTTCCTCCGGACCCTCAGGGCCTACGAGAAGATCCTCGACGAGAAGACGACGCTCGTCCTCCCCGGCGACTCCGACGTCCTGCGACTGCTCACGGAAGGGGCTTCGCCCGCGCCCGCCCCGAAGAAGGGGCCGAATTGACCGGGCGAGGACGGGCGACGGCGCTGTCGACGGCGGGGGTCCTCGCCGCCGTCTGGTTCCTCTCGGGAATCGTCGTCCTCCGGACCTCGCAGCAGGGAGTCGTCCTGCGCTTCGGGGCGACGCGCCCGATCCCCCTCCAGCCGGGCATTCACTGGGTGCCCCGGGGAATCGACCGGGTCGTCAAGGTCGAGGTGACGAGGACGGAGACCGTGCCGATCGGCTTCCGGACGGGCGAGGGGGGGACCGCCTCATCGCTCAGGTCGGACGAGGGGCAGTGGCTGACGGGGGACACGAACATTCTCGCCGTCGAGCTCGCCGTGCAGTACCGCGTGGCCAGGCCGGTCGAGTGGGTCGTCAACGGGCGCGACACCGGCGAGGTCGTCCGCCGCGCGGCGGAATCGGTCGTCACGGACGCGATGGGGAAGCTCCCCGTCGACGAGGCCCTGACGGGCGGCCGGCTCACGCTCCTCGAGGAGGTCCGGCAGGGGACGCAGGAGCTCCTCGACGGGTGGAAGAGCGGCGTCGGCATCGTCTCCGTCGCGCTGCGCTCCGTGGACCCGCCCCCGCCGGTCCTCGCGGCGTTCCAGGACGTTCAGAACGCCAAGAGCGACCGGGAACGTTTCGTGAACGAGGCCGAGAGCTACGCGAACGAGACCCTTCCGAGGGCGCGGGGCGAGGCGGACTCGCTGGTCTCCGCCGCGGCCAGCCAGCGGCAGCGGCGCGTGGAGGAGGCGCACGGCGACGCGGCGCGCTTCGCCGCGCTCCAGCGGGAAGCGAGCCTCGCGCCGGGGCCGCTTCGCGCGAGGCTCTACCTCGAGACCCTCGAGAAGGTGCTCCCGCGGATGAAGGTCTACGTCGTCGACGAGGGGACGCGCCTGCGCGTCGTCCGGCCCGACCCGGCGCCCCTTCCTGCCGTTCCGGAGAGCTGAGGGCGTCCGCGGCGCCGGTCCCGGGACCGGCGTCCCCGCGGTGACGTGGCCGGGGCGGAGCTCAGCCGGCCTTCGGCGCGTCCTTGCCGAGGGCCGTCAGCCCCGAGAGGCCGCCGAGGCCCATCGTTTCGACAGCGCTCGACGGGACGATTACCATCGAGCCCTTCTCCTTGATCGCCTCGTAGAGCATGTTCATCGCCCGGAGGTGCAGCGCGAGGGGCCTTCCCTCGTAGGCGTCGCCCGCCTTCACGAAGCGCTCGGAGATCTCGGTCTCGGCCGTGCCGAGGATGATCCGGGCCTGGCGCTCCCGCTCGGCCTGGGCCTGCCGGCTCATGGCGTCCTCGAGGTCGGGCGGGATCTTCACGTCGCGGATCTCGACGGAGTTGACGGTGATCCCCCAGGGGTTCGTCTTGTCGTCGAGGATCTTCTGCAGCTCCTTCCCGAGCTGGTCCCGCTCCGTGATCATCTCGGCGAGCATGTGCTTGCCGATCGACTCGCGCAGGGCCGTCTGCGCCCCGAAGAGGACGGCGTCGATGTAGTCGGAGACCTCGAGAATGGACTTCTGCGCGTCCCAGACGGTCCAGAAGACGATGGCGTCGACGTTGACCGGGACGGTGTC